>JACMMD010000221.1 GCA_014379235.1 Anaerolineae bacterium | reverse complement strand
GCGACGACATCCTGCGTACTGTAGAAGTGCTGGCGGACGCCGACATCAGCGTCCCCAGTATTCAAGGTGAGAATACCGTCCAACAATTGAAGCATCATCTGGACATTCAACGTATGTCCAAGAGCAAAGGCAATGTGGTCAACCCCGATGAATGGGTGGCGCGGCACGGCGCGGACGCGGTTCGCGCTTACCTGATGTTCGGCTTCGACTGGACGAAGGGCGGGCCGTGGGATAGTCAGGGTATTCAGGGGACGGTGCGCTGGCTGAACGACATCTGGGAGATGGTCGTCGCTGGCCCGACTGCCGAAACAGGCGATCCTGATGCCGAACGCGCCATCGAGCGCAAGGTTCACCAGACCATCGAGCGCGTGACAGGGGGGCTGCATAACTTCAGCTTCAACACCAGCATCGCGGGCTTGATGGGACTGCGTAATGATCTGAAAGACGCGGTTCGTAAGGGCAGCATCGGCGCTAACGCCTGGCGCGAGGCCATGCGTACCATGCTGCTGCTGATGGCCCCGATCACGCCGCACATTGCCGAAGAATTGTGGGCGCGCTTGGGTCTGCCGTTCAGTATTCATCAGCAGTCGTGGCCTGAATACGATGCGACCAAAGCCGCCGATGATACGACGACGCTGGTGGTCATGAAGAACGGCAAGCCGATTGACCGCGTGAGCGTATCGGCTAATATCAGCGAGGATGATGCCAAACAGGTCGCGCTGGAGAGTGACGGCGCGAAGCGTGTGTTGAACGGCGGCCAAGCCAAGCGCGTGATCTTCATCGCAGGGCGTGACGTTGGCGGCACGATGCAAGAGCCGAAGGTCAACATCGTCGTGTAAAGCTCAGGCAAGCGCGGGTACAGCGTAAAGTCTGCGCTGTACCTGCGTTTTGCTCTATAATGGAACCAGTTGCACGACGGCATAGTGTCTCGAAAGGATGCGGCATGTCACAGGTATTCATTAGCTACACTCCAGAGGATCAGGCATTTGCTCGCCAAATAGCGCGAGATTTGAATGCGGCGCACCTTAATGTATGGCTTGATGTGAACAGCTTTGTCGGCGGTAAAGACTGGGACGATGCCATAGAGGATGCGCTTGAGGTGTCAGATTTTGTCTTGCTGCTCGTGTCATCGGATTCAATGAAATCGCGCTATGTAACTGCTCAATGGGAACAGGCTCTTGAAGAGGGGAAACTCATTATCCCTGTATTGGTGCAGCCAATAACCTCCGATAAAATTCATTTTCGCCTAGCACGATTTCAGTATGTTGACGCGACACAGCCAGCGAAGTATGACCTAGCCTTGAAACAAGTCATTGAGCTTGTACAAGAACAGCTTCCCGTTCGTATTTCGCCAGAACAAGCGCGGACACAACGTTTCTTTGTTGACGAGCTTGCCGACAAGGGACATTAGCTTCTATGGCGGATGTGCAAGTGCTTCTAGCAGAAGCGAAACGGGATCGTGATAACGAGCGCATAGGCGAGGCGGTTGCAAAATATACGGAAGTTCTGGTAGATCGTGGAGTTGTAGGCTATCGACTCTCGGCTATCCAGGCACTTAGTGAACTTCGTTCGGGTAGTGCTGCGCTCATTAGAAGCCTCAACGACGACCCGGAACCTAAAGTACGCCGTGCAGCCGTACAAACGTTAGCCAACTTTCAAAACCCTATCATTAGCGAAATTTTGCAGATTACGGCAGTAGCCGATAGTGACCTTCAAGTTCGTCTATATGCGGCGCTCATTGAACTTTACTTTAAGCAGCCACAGCTCGTTAGTGGATGGTTGTCTAGGATCGCATCAAAAGATGATCCCTATCTACGAGCGATTGTCGGTGAAGCTCAGGTTTTTGCCAATCGACTTGTGAACTCTATCGGACATGTGTTTATCAGTTATTCTCGTCGTGATGCTGAACAATTTACGCTCAAATTGGCCGATACGCTGCGAACCAAATATAAATTTCGCGTTTGGATTGATACGAACCTCATACCGGGCAGCCCTAGCTGGAAACAAGGTATCGCGCTGGCCATTGAACAGTGTTCTTTCCTGCTGCTGATCTTGAGTCCCCAAGTACACGACTCGTTTTATATTGGCGAAGAACTATCTTACGCCGAGCAGCTTGGCAAGGAGCGGCTGTACGTCAAGTACATCGAAACGCATAAGCCGTTCGGGTTGTCGCAGATGCAAGGGTTACGCAACGATTTAACCTTTCAAGATTACCCCGAAGAAATGCTGTCTGCGCTGGTTGAAGAACTGACCAGACGCAACATTGTGCGCGATGAAAACCTGTAGCCATCTTTAAAACCACGTTCTCTTGAAGCCCGTAAACCTTTCAGACAAATTCGCCAGTATCGCCCTGCTGATCTTATCGCTGCTGTTCATCGCGTGGGCGCTGATCTATATCTTACGCACGGTCATCGTCGCTATTGATGGCCGCCAGTATTTCGCGCTCTACGACGACGCTATGATCTCGATGCGTTATGCGTGGAGCTTCGCTCATGGCGAGGGGTTAGTCTGGAATCCCGGCGAACGTGTCGAAGGCTACACCAATCTGCTGATGGTGCTGCTGATGGCCGTTCCAGCGCGGTTGTTCGACAAGAGCGGGGCGGTGTTCGTGGTGCAGCTTTGCGGCATCGTTTTGGGACTGACGAACGCCTATCTGCTGTCACGAATCGCGGCGCAGATGGCTACTGATCGCCGCTCGTTCGTGCGAGTATTGGCCTTCGCCTGCGGGCTGCTGTACTTCCCGTTGATCTATTGGCCGCTGGTCGGCGGTGATATGGGGCCGCTGCTGCTGTTTTTGCTGCTGGCGATTTTGTGCGTCATGGAATATCGCCGCACTCAAAGCCGTCGCTGGCTGCGAATTCTACCCGTCGCGCTAGGGCTGGCGTATCTGACGCGCCCTGATACCCTGATAGCGGGCGGTGTCATTCTTGCCTATCTGGTGGTTGAGCTTCGCACCATGAAACGCCCTGACTGGTGGGAACTTGTCGCTCTCGTGCTGGGCGTTTATATGCTGTTCCCCATCGGGCAAACGCTGTTTCGGTTGGCGTACTACGGCGAACTGCTGCCGAATACGTACACGCTGAAAATCGTTGGGATGCCGCTGGAAGGACGCCTGCGTGATGGTTGGGCTTTCACTGCGCCGTTCATCTATGAGGTGGGCTGGCTGTTGGCGGGGCTGGCCGTGAGCTTCCTCGTGCGCCCTCATCGACATAAAGCGCTGGCGCTCGGCATGGCGGCGGCATTCATCGGGGTGCAGATTTGGGCCGGCGGCGACATCACGCCGGTTTATTGGCGATTGGTCGCGCCAGCACTCGCGTTAGTGCTGATCGCCTTCGTCAATGATGTGGTATCGCTCATTGACTTTGCAACAGCGCAGATTAAAAACCTGCGTTTCCGGCGTTACCGTTCGGCGCTGGTTTATGTCGCTGTGCTGCTGGTTATGGGTGTGACACTGTTCACCATCAACCATAACTTTCGTGGACAGTATCTTTTCACCAGCATTCCGCCGGAACTGCGCTTCAATACCGACAATGTGAATCGGGCAGTTGCGCTGAACGCCGTCACCACCGAAGATGCGACCATCGGCGTAACGGCGGCAGGCGTTGTACCCTACTATACGGGGCGAGTGTCGGTGGATTTTCTGGGCAAGAGCGATTCGTACATCGCCCATCTGCCGCCTGAAATCGGCTCAGTATCGACGCTGGACATGATAAACTATCCCGGTCATGTGAAGTACGATCTGGATTATTCCATCGTGATGCGCCAGCCGACTTACGTAGAACTGTTTGGTTGGGGCAGACAAGACATCACGAGTTGGGCGGTTGACCATTACACACCCGTTGAATATCGGGGAGAATATCTATACTTTTTGAATGGTTCGGATGATGTGCTGTGGGATCGAGTGACGGTATTAGGCTGGTGATGTGGAATAATGAGGCATTAAACGATGCGATTTGAAGATTTGAACTGGATGGATGTCGAACGGTATCTCGAAAGCGATACACGCATCATTCTCATTACAGGCGCAACGGAACAGCACGCCTATCTCAGCCTGTTCACTGACATCCTCATTCCGTCGAAGATCGCGCTGGCGGCGGCTGAACGTGAAAGCGTGTTGATTGCGCCGTCGCTCAACTTTGGACTCAGCACCAATTTCAGCGAATTTCCCGGCACGATCAGTATTAGCCAGCAAACATTCGACATGGTGCTGATTGAAATCGTGCAGAGCTTGTTTCATCAAGGCTTCCGCGATTTCCTGATTCTCAACGGGCATGGGGGCAATATACTGCCAGCACGAGTGGAAGACCTGTACATCGACGGTGTGGCCCGCGTCATATGGTATGAGTGGTGGCGGGGCAAAGCGGCCCAGAACTTTCAGACGCGCCACCGGATGCGAATCGACCATGCGAACTGGGGCGAAAACTTCCCGTTCAACCGCGTTGCCGAAAGCCCAAACGTAGAAAAAATGCCCGTCAATCTCTCCTACATCGATGAAGGGCAGTCGGCGCGGGCGGTCTTAGGCGATGGCAATTTCGGCGGCGTCTATCAAGTAGACGATGCCTTGATGATAGAGTTATTCGGATTAGTGGTTAACGAAGTGGTGGGATTGCTCCATTCGTTGAAACCCGATTGAAATAGAGACTTAGCGCTCTAGCGAACCTGTGCTTGGATGCCGGAAATAAACCTGCACCACCAGCTTACCGAGCCGCAGTTCGTCGCCGTTGCGTAATGCGCGAACTTCCTGCGGACGTAGGCGCTGGCCGTTGATGTATGACCCATTGACGCTGCCCAGATCAGTGAGGTTGACACTGTGATGCTTGGCGTTATAGCGGATGGCGACGTGTAAACGCGAAACGCCTTGTTCGCTGGCTTCTTCCCCCGCCAGATCGATGTCGGGCATCATGGCCGTTCCGGTGCTGCGACCAATGACGATCTCGTTGGTGCGGCGCTGCGGACGGATTTCGTAGGTGTGCTGTGACTTACGCACCTTGAGCACCAGTACCGACTCCGGCCCGAAATAATCCTCGTCGGGAAGGTTAACATGGTCTTCCAGTTCGCGGGTTTCGTATTCGCCTTTGACAACTTCCAGCATATTGCCGCAGGAATAACAGAATACCTCGTGGCGCTGGTTGCTTTTGCCGCAGTAGGGGCATTGTATCCACTCGACCTCGCCGGAAACGCCGTCGTTTGGAATAGTCTCTCCGTGTACACCGCGCATAGTTGGCATTGACTCCATTTCTTTCGGACGTTTTGGGCGGGTCGGGGCGCTGTTGGGCGCTGGTTGTTCGTGCGGCGCGTCTTCCCCTTCCCACTCGCGGATAAAATTGGCAAGCTGTTCGCGTTGAGCTTCGCGCAGCATCTCGATGTAGGGTTTCAGTGTGCGGAGCGCGGATTTACTGTCTAAGCTGCCCTCGCGCATACGAACGTATTCACGAAAAATCTCTTGAACTTCATTAATCATGGCCATATTGTGCTCCGCCGCGTTTGCAGTCATGCTCGTAGCGATACGAATAAGTGTGATATTCTTCACTTGCTAAGTCAAGTAACCTAATGTTGTGAAAGTGATAATAATATCCGCGTTAATCTTCCGTAATAGAGCCAGAATAATTGTTGCATGATGTGAGTTTTGCTTCGTTTGATTCCGGGCTATTTGTCACTGTTGGCAACGGACAATAATAGCTCCGTCAGTTACTAAAAAGGATTATAACCTAATATTACGATTTCGTGCATATCAACTTTTATTTTGCCAAAAAAGTCCGCGCAATTTTATGCATATCTATTTTTGACATAAGGTGGCCATTACGGTAGACTGCACATAGGCTTATGTAGATGCGGCTAGGGCCACCTTAGTCCATTCCGATTCGCGGTGGCGCGATACCGGGGAAGTGCCCAACACAGGGCGAGACTTAGGCATAAGCCGGAACTATATGCAGACCACTTTCAATTTGAGGAGACCCAATATGCTGAAGCGTTCAAATTTGATTTCCTGTGCGCTGGTTGTTGTCCTGCTGCTGACGAGCATCAGCTTTGCTCTGGCGCAGGATGCCGCCCCCGTTGTTAGCCCGACACTTGACCGCATCAACGAACGCGGTGAACTAATCTGCGGCGCGAACGCCAACCTTCCGGGTTTCGGCGTCGTGAATGAAGCTGGCGAATATGCGGGCTTTGACGTGGACATCTGCCGCGCTGTCGCTGCCGCCATTTTGGGCGACGCTAACGCCGTGACTTTCCGCCCCCTGAACGCCAGCGAACGCCAAGCGGCCATTCAGAATGGCGAAGTCGATATGATCGCCCGTAACACCACATGGACGTTAAGCCGTGACACGACATGGGGTACGACGTTTGCCCCGACGGTTTTCTATGATGGTCAGGGTTTCATGGTTCCGACGGAACTGGGCCTTACCACCATTGAAGAACTCGATGGCGCGTCGATCTGCGTACAGTCGGGCACAACCACCGAACTGAACCTCGCTGACGCGATGTCGGGTCGTGGTCTGGAATACACCTCGCAGGTGTTCCCGGATGCGCCAAGCACATGGGAAGGCTATCTGGCTGGCCGCTGCGATGCCTTTACGACTGACCGCAGTGGTTTGATCTCCTACAAGGCGACGGCGGAAGATCCCGGCGCGCACACCATCCTTGACATCACCATCAGCAAGGAACCGCTTGCCCCTCTGACGCCACAGGCTGACCCGGCCTTCTCCGACATCGTGTCGTGGACGGTTTATGGTCTGATTCAGGCGGAAGAATTCGGCATCACCAGCGAGAACATCGACGAATTCCTTGAGAGCGAAAACCCCGACATTCAGCGCTTCCTCGGCGTTGGCGACAATGCGTCGGGCAGCTATCTGGGTATCGACAACCAGTTCATGGTGAACGTCATTCGTCAGGTCGGCAACTACGGTGAAATCTTTGACCGCAACCTCGGCCCGGACACCGTGTTCGGCCTAGAGCGCGGCATCAATGCGCTGTGGACGAACGGCGGTCTGCTGTACTCACCGCCCTTCCGTTAAAGAGCAGTTGATCTAAACCGTGTAGGGGCGCAGCAAGCGCCCCTATCGCGTCTTACTCAGAGCCGATCAGTGACGGAGTGGTGCGCGTATGGCGACCAGCGCTGAGATACACCCTAACATTCCCCATCGCAGAAACCCTCTCGACCTCTTGCGCGATATTCGGGTCATTCAAGTGATCGGGCAAATTGCCTTCACGATCATCATTGTCGCCTTTCTCTCTATCTTAGTCACCAGTGTCTTTAACACCCTCCAACGCCAAAATCTTGTACCGAGCTTCGCGTTTCTCGATAACCGCGCTGGTTTCGATATTGGCGACAAGCCGGAATGGTACACCCAAGACAGCAAGTTTATAGATGCGTTCGCTGTGGGTGTGCAGAATACGCTGCGTGTTGTCAGCATAGGTCTGGTACTGACGACCATCATCGGCGTTTTCTTGGGCATTTTCTTGCTGAGTACAAACTGGCTGGTGAGAAATATCTCCAAAGTCTTCGTGGAGATCATCCGTAATACGCCGCTGCTGGTGCAGTTGTTCGTGTGGTATTTCGTGGTGATGCTCAGTTTGCCGACGTTTCAAGAGCCGTTGACGATACCTCAAGAGGGCATCGCGGCTATCCCAATACGACTGCTGATTTATGTAGTGCTATTCGTGGGTGTGTCGCGCTACTTGCGACGCTATGATCGTCATTCGTCAACGCGGGCAGGCATTATCGCGGGCCTCGCGTCAGCGCTGATTGTAATAGAGTTTGCGTTCTGGCTTTCGAATAATGTCGAGGGCTGGTCGAACACATATGGTAAGGCAAACTTCTTCGATGCTTCGTTCTGGCTGTATTTGATCATTAGTGGGCTATTGCTTGGTGCCACGCGGTTCGCATCCCTATTGAAGCAAAACCGATGGGCGGGTATCGGTGTAATCGTGGGACAGCTCATCGGCTGGCTGTTGTTTTATTTTGGCATTGTGCCCAACAGCGCGTTCCGGTTGGAAATGCAGCCCGCCATTTTTATGAGTATTCGCGGCTTCGCTTTCCCCGAAGTTTTGCCGACGACGCGCTTTGCTGAATGGCTGGCGTTTATCATCCTCGGCATCGTGATCGCGGTAGGTATCTGGGTTTGGGCCGGGCGCGTGACCGAGACAACTGGCCGTGTCATCCCGCGCTTCTGGTACGCGCTAGCCGCTATCGTGGGCGGTATTGTGTTGGGCTGGATAGTTGTCGGTATTGACCCCGCACCCGCAAATGTGCCTGTGCTGCAAGAAGAGCAGATCGTTTACATGCCGCTCGAAGAAGCCCGCGCATCTAATCTGCTCACGAGCGCTGACGAGGCATTAATCAGCCGCGCTCCGCTGTTGTTTATTCTGCCGGAACGTGGACGTTTCCGCTTCGATCAAGGTACGGAGATCACGCCGGAGTACATGGCGCTGCTGATCGGGCTGGTGATCTACACATCGGCCTTCATCGCTGAGATCGTGCGCGCAGGTATTCAAGCTGTGCCGTCGGGTCAGGTTGAGGCGGCCCGCGCTGTCGGGTTGAGCTACAGCCAAACGCTGCGAATGATTGTTTTGCCGCAGGCCCTTCGCGTGATTATCCCGCCGCTTGGCAACCAATATTTGAACCTTGCCAAGAATTCCAGCCTTGCTATCGGTATCGCATATACCGATCTGTTCGCGGTAACTACGACGATTATGAATACATCCGGTCAATCGATTGTCGGTATGATTATCATTCTGGTCGTTTATCTGACGATGAGCCTGTCGATTGCGACGGTGATGAACTGGGTCAATCAGCGCTTCCAGTTGGTAACACGCTGACGTGCTAAACGGAGAACTGAGAAAACCCCTATGGCGATGACTTCCGACCCCCAACACGCATCGAGCGCGGTTTACTACGATGAACCGCCTACAAAAACGCCCCCACTGTTAGCGGTTGGCTGGTTGGCATGGGTGCGCGAGAATCTGTTCCGAACGTGGTTCGATACGGCGCTGACGATTGGCGCGACATTATTCGTCGTTGGCTCAGTCACCTCGTTTTTGAGCTGGGCCATCGGTCAGGCGAACTGGTTCGTCATCATTTTCAACATTCGCCAATTTATGATCGGGCGTTACGAAGCAGAGGCCGAATGGCGCGTCCAACTGCTGACGCTGTTAATCGCCTTCGTCATCGGATTCAGCCTCGCAACATGGTCGCGGGTTTCCCGTGTAACGATGATCGTGATCGCGGTGGCGCTGCTGGTGATGATTGCGCTGCCAATCGCCATCGAAGCGACGACTCCGCTGCCGCCGAATTTCTTGACGGCGGGCAACGTCGATGTCGTATCCGGCTCATCGACAGAAACGCCGCAGCCGCAGCTTGCCTTTATCGGCGCGGCTGGAACTGAGATCACACTGCAATTACCCGCCAACCTGAGCGGCAGCGATAACGATCTGGCCGCAATCGCCAGCTTCACCGATAACGCGGCGAACATCGTGCGTAACGCGGCCCTTAACCGCCTCGCAACGGCGGAGCGCATCGAGGAATTGGAAGCGCAGTTGGCCGGCGATCTGCTGACCGACAGCCAGCGCGAAGCCCTGACCGCCGAACTGGACGGGCTGGAAATCCCGCCGCCCGTTACCGAGACTTATCTGGTCAACCAACTGCCGATACAGGTTCGCATCCTCGACGGCGCGAGTTTAGAGCCGCTTGCCGAAACCACACTCGAACCCGGCGGCGCGGCGTTTTCGTTTGCGCTTCCCGCAGATGGTTGGTATGTGCTTGAGAAAAACGTGGTCGCGGAAGGTGACCAGACCGCAGTCAGTTTGATGACGGTGACGGGGATTTGCCCGCTGCTCGAACGTAACCTGCTGACCGCCGCCGCGCCTGTCACGGCTGATGGCGCTGTCGATACTACTGCGACAGGCCCCGCGTCCGGTGGCAGCACCCGCGTCCTGCAATACATCTGCATGACCAACGATTTCATGACCAATGATCCGCGTCCGAGCGTCGAGGGCGATGATGTGCCAATGGCCATCATTATAGACAACCAGTATCGCGGCGAAAGTGGCTTTAGTGATTACGTGCGTCTGTACCTCGCGCCGTTCCTCGAGCGTATCAACTTCGCGCTGGTGCTGATTGCGATAGCAGTTGCGGTAGGCTATGTGGCCAGTCGTTTTGCAGACCGTACCTTTTCGCCACGCGAGAAACCGCGCAAAGCTTCACAGCGAACGGCCACATGGCTGTGGGTTGCGCTACCGATTTTGATGCTGGTTCTCGTTCACGGTATAGACGCAGGTTATGGTGAAAATCGCTGGCTTGTTGGACTGCTAACCATTGTCATCTACGGCTACATCATGTCTCGCTTTTGGAGTTACTTACTCCGTAAGCCTATCTTGATGATTCTAAGTATCGCGCTTATTCCTGTGATCTTCGTGGCATTGATTCCGGCACTCAATGTCGTTAGCGGCATACTGAACAGTGTTCTCCCGCTGACAGACCCCCGACGTTGGGGCGGCTTGCTGCTGACGATGCTGCTGACGGTGGCAGGTATCGTCGTATCGTTCCCGTTCGGTGTCGGTTTGGCGCTGGGACGTCGCAGCAAATTACCGATTGTTCGCACGTTTTGCACGCTTTATATCGAGTTCGTGCGCGGTGTGCCGTTCATCGCGGTATTGTTCTTCGTCCAACTGCTGCTGCCGTTGGTCGACCCGAACCTTGCCAGCATCCCCGGCGCTTTGCGGGCAATGGGTGCGACGATTGTGTTCAGCGCGGCTTACCTCGCGGAGAACGTTCGCGGCGGTTTGCAGGCGGTGCCGCCGGGACAGGAAGAAGCCGCCAAAGCGGTGGGACTGGCCGGTTGGCAGATCATCCTGTTTATCACGCTGCCACAGGCGTTACGTGTGGTCATTCCGGCGTTGGTCGGGCAGTTCATTTCGCTGTTCAAGGATACGTCGCTGGTGTCGATTGTCGGCTTGATCGACCTCACAGGCATCGCTAAAGCGGTGGTCGCGCAGACCGAGTTCATCGCCCTCAACCGCGAGACGTACATTTTCATTTCGCTGCTGTACTTCATATTCAGCTATATGATGGCCGCCGCCAGCCGCCGTATCGAAGCCAGCGGCGTGGGCTTGGCGCTGCGACGCTGATAGTGACATCCTGTAGGGGCACGATATATCGTGCCCCTACGCAGAGACGATTTTCGATAACCATAGGTAAACGACAGAGGATAGAACGATGAACCCATCCAGCGAACCTGCCATTGACGGTGTAACCACTGATGGTGAGCCAATTATCCGGTGTATCAACGTCAACAAATGGTTTGGTGAGTTTCATGTGCTGCGCGATGTGACTGTCGATGTGATGCCGCAAGAAGTGGTGGTGGTCATCGGGCCGTCGGGTTCGGGCAAATCGACGTTCATTCGCTGCATCAACCGCCTCGAAGAACATCAAGAAGGCCAGATCATCGTTGATGGTATCGAGATGGGCAACGACATTCGCAATATCGCCGCCATCCGCCGTGAGATTGGCATGGTGTTCCAGCAGTTCAATCTGTTCCCACACCTGACGGTTTTGCAGAACGTCACGCTTGCGCCGATGAAAGTGCGCCATCTGGCGCGTGAGCGCGCCGAACAAAAAGCGATGGAACTGCTTGACCGCGTGGGCATTCCTGAGCAGGCGCAGAAGTATCCCGGCCAGCTTTCTGGCGGTCAGCAGCAGCGTGTAGCGATTGCGCGGGCGCTGGCGATGGAGCCGAAAATCATGCTGTTCGATGAGCCGACATCGGCGCTCGACCCTGAGATGATTAAAGAAGTGCTGGACGTGATGAAAGAACTGGCGCAAAGCGGCATGACGATGATGGTGGTCACGCACGAAATGGGCTTCGCTCGTGAAGTGGCTGACCGTGTGCTGTTCTTCGATCAGGGGCGCATCGTGGAGTCTGGGACGCCGGAGTATTTCTTCGAGAGCGCACAGCATCCGCGTACTAAACTGTTCCTATCGCAAATTCTGTAAATAGTAAGGGCACGATATATCGTGCCCCTACACAAGATGTTTGTAGGGGCGGGTCTCAGACCCGCCCCTACGTCGTTAATTACTCTTCTTCAACCGCTTCCATCGAGACTTCCAGCACAACGTTGGTGTAGCTGTAGTCGTCAATCTGGACGATCACTTCGCCATCGCTCGGAATGGTGATGCTGAATGCCACGTCGGTCACGCTGGTGGTGCTGACGTAGGCGATTTCCGTGCCGCCTTGCGTGACCGTTATGGTCGGCTGGCTGAAGGTGCTGTCGCTGCTGCTGTCGAACGAGAGACGAACGGTTTCACCCGCCACGCCTTCGAAGCTCAGGACACCCTGATACTGCTTGTCATTCAGGCGAACCGTTTGCGGGCCGTCGTCCAGCGAAGCGAGTTCACTCTGGGTGATGGTCACGCTAAACGCGCCGAAGTCGCCATCCGCGTAAGGCTGAACCACCAGCGTATAACGCCCGGTCTGGTTCAGGACGAGGCTGCGGATTTCAGGATCGAAGTTGTCGCCGCTGTCGTCGTCGTAGCCGATCTCATAATTGTCGGGGCCCTTGATGGAAACAACGGTGTCGACTGCGCCATCGCTTTCCACGTCAACGTCAATCACGTCGCCGGTGCTGCCATCGAAGCCGAAGTACAGCGCAGGTATGTCTTCGCTGAGTTCCGTCTCAACCGTATCGCCAAAAGCGATTTCGCTGAGTTCGACGCGGTTCAAGCGCAGCGTGAACGCGCCAACATCACTGTTGCTCAGGCTGGATGCCGAGATTAGAAAGGAGCCAGTGAAGGGCACCGTGAACGGGCCGATCATTGAATTGAGGCCGCCGCCGCCGTCATCGTCGCTGATGAGCGAGTAGCTCGGATCGGCAGCATCAGACAGTTCGAGATACGAGTCGAACGCATCAGAGTCCATGCTGACGGTGATGACATCGCCAGCCGTCGCACGGAAGGTGTAGAGGGCAGTCAGTTGGGCAGTCGTTAGTTCGGCGTCGATGACCTGCGTATACTCGATCAAGTCCATCTCGACGGTAGACAGGCTGATAGTGTATTCGCCCGTCGCGTTGCCGCTGTAGCTGCTCACCACGGCGGTATATGTGCCGTTGCTCGGAATTTCAAAGGGCCCGATGCGCGAATCGAGGTTGCCCGCGCTGTCGTCATCCGTGTCCAACGACGTGCCGAATTCATCTTCGAGCGTTAAGTAGGTGTCGAAATCTTCGGAAATTGCGGTGATCGTGACCAACTGGCCGCTTTCACCTTCAAAAGTGTAACGCTGGGTGATCTGTTCGGTGGTCAGTTCATCTGTCACCGAATCGCCTACTTCTATGGATGCGCCTGATTCAACGGGCGCAGCAGGGGATGGGGTAGCGGTTTGCGCGAAGACCGCCGCAGGCAGCGCGAGTATCAACGCTGCGATCAATAAGAACGCAAGTTTACGTACAGATTGCATCGTCTGTTTCCTTTCATCAGTAGAGGAACGCACTTACTAAACGCTAGTATATAGCAAAGAGTTCCCTTGCCGATAGCGACTTTCGACGGAGGGAAGGGAAGCGCGGGGCAAACGTCGGGTTTGCTGGCCGCCTAACTTGTGCTAAAGTCGAGTTGGGGATGTTGTTGTTAGGAACGGTTATTCGAGGACTACAATATGTTAGAACAGCTTGCAATTATGGCTCGTCCGGTGCTGGATTTACCGCTGATACGACAGACGCGCCGCAATCACGGCTTGGAACACGCGACAATTCACGTTCTAAGCGCGAAAACCAAGAACTTACGTATGGCCGGGCGCAGTACCGACTCCGGCTTCTATCTGTTTGGCGATGCACCTACCGATCAAATTGAAGCATCGGCGCGCGAAGCCTTGCGCCGGATGCAGGGCGGCGAACACAGCCTCGCCATTCACCCGAACTGCGGCACGAATCTAGTGACTGCTGGCGTATTGACCAGCGTGGCCGCGATGGTCGGTTTGGGTGGCAGCAACCGCCGCGATTCGTTCGAGCGTTTGCCCGTCGTGATGCTGTTGATGATGGTAGCAGTATTGTTCGCGCAGCCGCTTGGCATGTCGCTGCAAAAGCACTTCACCACTGATGGCGACCCGGCGGATCTGGAAATCCTGAACATCACGCGCAGCACGATGACCCTACCACTGAGCGACGGCCCGATGACGGTGCATACCGTCGCTACGCGATCAAGCTAAAAGGAAGTACAGAGTACCGAGTGCTGAGTTCTAAGTAAAGACTCAGCACTCAGAACTCAGCACTATGACCGAAACCACCTTTTACATCTTTCACGGCGATGACGATCTGCAAATCGAGCAGAAAGTCATCGATATGCGCGCCAAGATGGGCACGTCTACCGAAGCGATGATGAACATCAGCGATTTCGACGGCGAAAGCACGGGCGTGGGCGAAATTCTCGCGGCGGCTGGCTCGTATCCGTTCCTTGCCGATAAGCGGCTGGTGATCGTCAAAGGGCTGCTGGCGTGGATTACACGCAAAGGTGCGGGCGAAACAGGCAAACGCGCCGTCGAGATGCTGCTGGCCGAATTGCCCGAACTGCCCGACTATTCGCGGCTTGTGTTCATGGAGCGCGAGAAGCTCTCCGACAAAAACAAAATCCTCAAGCTGGCACAAGACCACGAACGAGGTTATCAAAAAGCGTTCGATTTGCCAAAGGATGCGACAAGCTGGATACTCAAGCGGGCAAGGCAAGAATACGGCGTTGAGATGCATCCGGCGGCGGCAGTCGCGTTAGCCAGTGTCACGGGCGATGACTTGCGCCGCGCTGATAATGAGATTGCCAAGCTGGTGAGCTACGTCGGTGAAGGTGAGACGATCACCGAAGCGGACGTGGCCGCGCTGACGCCTTATGTGGCTGAGGCGAGTTTGTTCGAGATGGTGGATGCACTCGCGGAAGGGCGCGGCCAGCAAGCGATGACGCTGCTGCATCGCCTGCTGGATGATAAAGAGGACGCTTTCGGCGTGTATGCAATGGTGATTCGCCAGTTCCGGCTGCTGCTGCTGGCGAAAGAATTCCTCACAACAGGCGGCACACCCGGCGGAATCCGTGAAGCGCTTGGCGTTCACAGTTTCGTCGCCGAAAAGCTGGCGCGGCAAACACGCAATTTTACCATTGCGGAACTGGAGCACGTTTATCGGGCGCTGCTGGATTACGATCTCAAAATGAAAACCGGACGCATCAAGACTGACCTCGCGCTCGATATGCTGATTGCCAGCCTCGCTACACGATAACCATCTGTTTACCAGTTTTTTATGAGGCAATCGCTTTAGATTGCCTTTTTTGCCACTACTTTAACGATTTTGCTGACTCGATTAACGATGCAAAAACGATAGCACCCTACACTGATGTTATGTTATGCACTTCGGCATATCAAATGCGACAGGAGTTCTAGGTTATGAAACGGCTATTGTTGATGATCGGACTAATTGCCCTGCTACTCGGTGTTATCACGTCGGGCGTAAGCGCTCAAGTGGGCGGCCCTGACCCTGATGGTGTATGTCGGGATGCGGCTGGTGGTGAAATTCCCTGTCCTGATGGTGGCGGCGGCAGCGGCGGCAGCGTCCCGGACAGCGGCGATCCCGACGGTGACGGCACGGTTGCACCGTTCGATAACTGCCCGACGTTAAGCGGCCCGAACAATAACGCGGGCTGTCCTGCTGGCGATGAAGATGGCGACGGCGTAGCCAACGAATCCGATACCTGCCCACTGGAAGCTGGTGCTGTAGGTGGTAATGGCTGCCCCGAAGCTGCCGATGCAACCTCTGTACCTGATTCGACTGTGCCAGAGGCGACGACTGAGCCTAACACCAGTGTCGCGCTGCCCGAAATCCCTGCGGATGGTCGCTGTATGGCGGCAACGGTTGGTCAAGCAGCGGTGAACGTGCGCGTTCAACCTGACCAGAACGCGGCGGTTGTCGGTGCGCTTGACCCATCGCAAACCTATGCAGTTGTGCTGCAATGGATGGGCCCGGATGGTTTGTGGTATCGTATCGCAAATCCGGCGGGCTGGGTGTTTAGCGGCGTGACCCGTCTCGGCGGCGACTGTGCGAACATTCAGACACTTGATCCTGCTGCGGCCTCTGGCGCGGTTCCGAACTGGGGCCCCAACGGCGAACTAACCTTCTGCCAGCCGAACTATGAGCTAGGCGAAGATACCTGCGTACCTTCCCCTGAGAACACACAGGCCAGCTATGTTCCCAACTGGGATGCACTCGGCAACCTGACCTTCTGCATCCCCGATTACGAGATCGGTGAAGAGTGGTGCGTGGTCATGCCTGAAGGCGTCGTCCCGAACTGGGGGCCTAACGGCGAAATCACGTTCTGCATTGCTGACCCGATGGACGAATTGTCGTGCGCTTCGCTCCTACCTGATCCCCGTGACGGCGGCATAATCATGTGCGCTATCAAGGGCCAAGCGCAGACGATGGTCAATAACACAAGCTCAATCATTCCCCCCAATCCCTGTGTGCAGCGGCATAAGCTCCTGCTCGTGGGCGAAGATGGTTTGATCGTGCTGACCGATGCACCAAGCACTGACCCGACAGCG
>JACMMD010000220.1 GCA_014379235.1 Anaerolineae bacterium | reverse complement strand
GCGCAGCGAATCGGCTTATGGCTACCGCTGCGCTTCGATCACCGTTTGCATCCGCGCCTTGATGCGCTGCTGATCTTCCTCGTCGTAGGTGTCAAAGCCTTCGGGTAGCTTTTCATAATCCGCGATCAACATGCCATAAACGTTGTTCGCTGCAAATGCATGTTGATATACCGCGTCAAAATCAACATCAATAGCGTCCTTTTCTGCAAGGGAACCTTGATGGTCGGAATTAAATCATCAACCCGAAAACCGTAAATATCTGCCCGCCCATTACTTACAGAAGGTTCTGGTACATTAACGAGAATAGTGTATGGATAAGCGCTCTCGTCGTGGTCAGGGTAACTCGGAATAGCTGCCACCGGAAAAGGCTTTTCGAGTTCAACCACCTTGATGCCGCTCTTAAGTGTTTCTTCGCGCTTGCCTAGATACTGTTTATGATGTGAGCCACCCGGCTTATTCGCAGGCGAAAGGAGTTCAATGCGAGTGATCGCTTTGCCCAACAACGAATCTTCACGAGCTTGAAAAATGACGACACTAGGAAAATATTCGATTTCGTCAAATGTCATTTCAAGTGGAATTGTCGCCGTAGGGGCTGCTGCATTAGAATTGTTTGTAGACTGCGTTCCGCAGCAATGTTACCCGAAGGAGAACGATATATTGAAATATCTAGCTTCGTGCGTGTACGACTCTTTTGTTCAAAGTCAGAGTCGAAACTACTGATTTGAAGAGAGCGTTCTAAGACTGCGAAATAGCCAGAACCGGGAGGAAGTATCTCTTGAAAGGCTTCACGTAGGTGGGTGTTATGTTCTCGATGAAACCATCTCCCATTCATCGTGCCGCTGCAAATAGCTATGCGCGTGTGCGCTGATACCACGATACTGATTCTTTAGTAGATGTATCGCCATCGCCTCAAGCCTTCAAACCAATATGCAATCTCAGTTTAGCATATCTGTTATTCCTTGACGCGCTTGTGCTTGAGTACCTTCGACTTCAACTGACCGCAGCCAGCATTAATGTCGATACCGCGCCGGACGCGCATGGTCGCGCCTACACCGTACTGCGCCAACGTGTCGATAAATTGCTGTGACGCTTCCGACTGCGTTGGCCCGCCCGCATATCCCGGCGTCGGGTTAAGCGGAATTAGGTTGACGTGGCACATCAAACCCCTCAACAGTTTGCCGAGCGCGTTTGCTTGTTCTGGCGTGTCGTTCTCACCCTCGATCAACGCCCATTCGAACGTAATGCGCCGCCCCGTTTTATCGATATAGTAACGGCAGGCGTCGAGCAATTCTTCCAGCGGCCAGCGCTTGTTGATCGGCAGCAGTGCGCCGCGTTCGGCATCTGTCGCGGCGTGTAGACTGATTGCCAATTTGACCTGCATCCCCTCATCGGCAAACTGCCGGATTTGCGGCACAAGCCCCACTGTACTGATCGTGATGTGTCGTGCCCCGATGCCAAGCTCATTCGATAGACGATGCACTGCCTGTATTGAAGCGTCGTAGTTATGGAAGGGTTCGCCCATGCCCATCAGCACGACGTTGCTTAATCTGTCGCCTTGTCGTTCCAGATCACCGGAGAACAGCAGCGCTTGTTCAAAGATTTCGGCGGCGCTCAAGTGGCGCGCAAAACCCATCTGCCCCGTCGCGCAAAACACACAGCCCATCGCGCAGCCCGCTTGTGTGGAAATGCAAGCCGTGCGCCGACCATCCTCATAGACCATCAACACCGCCTCGATAAGCTGGCCGTCTGACAGTTGATACAACCGCTTCACCGTGCCATCTTTGCTGATTTCCTCAGCAACCTGCGTCAACACACCAAGTGTGGTTTCTGCCTTTAGGCGCTCCCGCAGAGACTTAGATAGGTTCGTCATTTCATCGAAAGACGTTGCACGCCCTTCGTATAACCACGTCCAGAGCTGATCGGCTCGATAACGCGGTTCGTTCCAACTCGCCAGCATTTCGATAAGCTGGTCTTTAGACAAGTTATAAAGGTTTCTCATGGCTGCTCCCTGCGTGTCCGCGCATAGCCGATCAAGATCAATCCAACCGCCAGCATGAGGCCGATCACTGCCGCCAGCACCGTTCCCGGCCCGCTAAAAACGCCACCGGAATCGGTGGACGTTCGAGCCGGAACAGGGGTCGGCGTTCGCAGGCTACCTGCCGGACGCGGTGTATTCGTCGGTGTCACCGGAGTTGGCGTAAATGTTGCCGTCGGAGTGCGAGTCGGGCGCGGTGTATCGGTGTAGGTATTCGTCGGCGCACCCGTCCATGTCGCAGTAGGTGTAGACGAAGGCGTGCGCGTAATTGTCGCGGTTTCGGTGGCCGTTGGTGTAGGTGTCTCCCCCTGATAGGGCGTATATCCAAACGCCGCCGAGGCCGCGCTCGTAAACAACCAGTCCTCGAAGTTGAGTAAAAGCCCGCTCATGGACTGCCCGGTCACCGTCTCGTAGGCAGCCTCAAACGAGGGTTCTGTTTCAAGTTTGTTGGCCAGAT
>JACMMD010000219.1 GCA_014379235.1 Anaerolineae bacterium | reverse complement strand
TTCCATCCGTTCCTTGGGCACGTCCGTAATACACCCGATTAGTCAAACACGCGACAACCAGTTCCCGCGTCGGGTCAATCCATAGCGACGTACCTGTGAAACCCGTGTGACCGTAGCTCGCCATGCTGAACACATCGCCTGCCAGCGAATCGCGCTCGGTTCGCAAATTCCATCCGAGTCCCCGGCGCTCATTATTGCTGGCCGTGTAGATTTGTTCGCGCCGCGCCTCGTCCATCAATTCCCCCGAGATTCCCAAACGCGCATCATTCGTCAGCCACGCCTGCCCCAGCATAGCCACATCCCGCGCCGTGCCGAACAAACCCGCGTGTCCCGCCACCCCGCCGACGCCGTTCGCATTCTCATCATGGACTTCGCCCCATGGCCGCCGCCCGCGCCAATTCGGGTCATCTTCCGTCGGCGCTATATTTTCGCGGTCACGTCCGTTACGAACCGGATTATAGAGCACATCTTTCAACCCAAGCGGGTCGAGCACCCGCTCTTGAATAACACTATCCAATGCGACGACCGCAGTCAGTTCGGTGATTGGCATAATTTGCAGCCGCTCAATCACGTCACCCAGCAGCATAAATCCGAGATCACTGTAACGCACCGAGACTCCCGGCTGATCGACGAACGAATACATGGTTAGCGCGATCATCGCATGTGCCCATCGCACAGTTCGATGGATTGGGTCTGATTGATCGGGCGGAACAGGCGCTGGCCCGGCCTCGTTATACACTGAACGCCACGGCGCTAACCCTGACGAATGCGTCAGCAGTTGCCGGAACGTCACCTGCGTAGGATCAACTCTCTTGCCTTCGGTTTCCGGCGGTATTGGCAGCATCACCTTCGAGTGTGGATCTTGCCCGCCATCTATCGGGCGCGGCCCAGTCGCGCTAAACGAACGGAGTACGCTCACCAGCGGATCATCTAGTCCAACTTTGCCGTCGCTCACCAGCGATAAAAAGGCCGTCATCGTGAACAGCTTTGAAACCGACGCTAGGTCAAACAACGAGTCTTCAGCGACGGGGCGCGGGTTATCGCTTTCTGGATTTACTACGCCTGCCGCCGCATTTAGACGCACCTGACCGCCCTGAATGGCGACAACGGCCAGCGCCGGAAAAGTCTGGCCCAGATGTGCCTGAACAAGTTGCTCAATTCGCCCCTGCGTTTCCGCCGACAGTCGAAGGCTCCCGAAGTATTTCAATTTTGCGCCTGTATCCATGCCATCGTCTTGGTCGCCAAACGGTCAAGCGCCTCGACGGACATTAGCAAATGTTCCTCTAACGTGTCCTCTTCTTTCGCGTGGGACAATCCGCGCAGGCTTTGTACGAACAGCATGATCGTGGGAATATCCGCACGTACTACTTCCGCCGCGTCGTGCAGCGGCCCGCTTGGCAGCCTATGGGCCGTGCCGCTCGTCTCGCGGATTGCCTCGTCGGCCATTTCGATCAGTTCAGGGTTGAACGGCAGCGGACGAATCTGCCAGATGCGATTCCATTCGACACTAACGTTTTCCTCCGCCGCGAACCGTTCGCTGGCATCCTTCGCTTCTTGCAGCATTTTCGCCAGCGAATCAGCGTTCAAGTGGCGTTGATCGAGTGTGATGTCACACTGCCCCACAACCGCCGTCACGATGCCCGGTTTCGTCACCACACTGCCGACGGTACACACGCCGCCGTTGCGCTTGGCGATCTCGCGGATTTCTATGCTCAGTTTTGCCGCCGCGCCTAACGCATCGCGTCGTTGGTGCATCGGTGTCGAACCCGCATGTGCCGACTGCCCCGTGAAGCGTATCGCATGGCGCTCCACACCGAAGGTACCTAATACCACACCGAGCGGCAGCCCCATGCTTTCGAGTACCGGCCCCTGCTCAATGTGCAGTTCGAGATAAGCGGCGGCATCCTTCTGCTGGCGTGTTGCATTGCGAGCCTGATCGAGGTCAATGTCGAATTCGCCAATTGCGTCGACCAGCCGGATGCCGTTTTTGTCGACGAGGTTACGCAGTTCATCGGGGTTCATCGTGCCAGAGAACGCGCTGGAGCCGAACAAGCTGCGTCCGAAGCGCGCACCTTCTTCATCCGCCCAATCGACAAGGCGCACGGTGATCGGCGGCGTCCCTTCCGACGCGATACGCCGCATCACTTCTAATCCTGCAACTACGTTCAAACAGCCATCCAGCCAGCCGCCGTTCGGCACGGAATCGATATGCCCGCCGATCAGCATCGCCTTCTCGGATTCGCCGCGCAGCGTGAACCATGTATTGCCGGCCTCATCAGTTTCGATGTCAATAGGCAGCCCTTTGACTTTTTCTCGCAGCCATGCCCGCGCCTTCACCCACGTCTCCGTAAAAGCGACACGCTGTGCGCCATCGTCGTCGCCCGTAAGGGCGCGGAGTTCTTTCAGTTCGTCAATCGTGCGCTGAGGTTGCAGTGCTGCCATTTTAAGTTCACTTTCCACCATGATCCGTCAAGTGCATTTCGCAAAGATTACCTATCCCCGCGCACAACGTCAAATGCACACAGCCGCCTATGATCGACAAACTCAATTTGACAGTTATAAACAATAAATTATAATTTCTGCTGCATATAGAGGAAAACAAAATGAAAATTGGACTTCTTGGTCTTATCAGCAGCGATTTATCCGATGTCGATTACAACAAAATTCGTTGGGCAAAAGATTTTGGCTTTCACGGCGTCGGCGCACATCTGAACGTTCCCGCCAGCACCATCAACGAGCAGGCCGCCCTCAACGCCAGAGCCGCTTTCGATGCAAACAATATGCCCTTTTTGCAGTTATGGGGCCCCTATCCGAGCATTCTCTCGAAAGACGAAAACATTCGCCGTGCAGGTGTCGAAGGTGCGCGGGATATCGTCAAACTAGCGGCGAAGATCGGTGTACCGGAGAGCGGCGTCCGCCCGACCAGCATGAATCCGCGTTTTGAATGGGGCGCACACCCGGAGAACGTCAAGCCGGAAACCGAAGATCGCCTCGTGCAAAGTCTCAAAGAAATCCTACAAACTGCTGAGGACTACGGTATTGTGGTTGTGCTTGAAGCCCACTGCATGACGACGCTAAATTCAGCAACCAGCATCAAGCGCATCATCGAGCGCACGGAGTCGAACCGTCTTAAGCTCAATATGGATCTGTGCAATTTCGTCTGCGATCTGCCCACTGCCTATGATCCCACGCCGATGATTAACGAACAGTTCGACCTGCTTGCGCCCTATATTGCGACGGTGCATGTGAAGGATTACTACCTTGAGGATCGCCTGACACTTCACGTCACGGAGACGGTGATCGGCACAGGTATGATGGACTTCGACACCATCATACGCCGTATGCATGAAGCCCAACCGGACGGCTATCTGGTGATCGAACATCTTCCCCTCAGCCAGATTCCGATTGCCAAAGCCAACTTAACGCAAAAAATCCAGGCGCTTGGCCTGCCGCTCGGCTGATCGTTCGATGCAGATGGCGCCCGCTTAAGACCCGTTATCGGCGCGGTGCGTCATCTGCTCAACCAACGACAAAAGTTCACGCATGGTAAACGGTTTGGCTAGATAGCCATCTGCTTTGATCTGCTCTTTCGCGCAGTGTTGTTCAATCATTTGCATCGCGCTTAAAAAGACAAAAGGTATTTCATGCCAACGGGGGTCGCGGCGAATGTTCCCTAAAAACTCGCACCCATCCATGCCGCGCATATAATAATCCGAGACGATCAATGCTGGTTTGGTCGCATGTCTACCCAGAAAGTGCAGCGCATCAGTACCATTGGCGACGCTGATGACTTGATATCCCCCTAGCGTGAGAAGCTCGTGCAAAACTTCTCTGAAGTACATGTTATCTTCCACGAGCAGAATAAATGAATCGACGTTTAATTCTTGCTCGGACATTGAATTATACCTGTCTTGATCGGCTGCTCTCGCACTCTGTGATAAAGCCACCATAAACCACCCTGTAAAACAAACTGCTTACGTGAACGCCGCTTGACGATAATGATAGAGTGTCCCACACAACAAACTGCTTACGTGACAGCACCGTGGCAATAATAGCGAGTGGGCAATATAATTGTGAGTCGACTTTCCGACTGCGAATGAAGCTTGTGTTTCTGCAAAACTGTCCCCAATCTTGAGGGCGGGTTTGCCCATTGTTGGATGCACACTTAAGTCTCTTAAAACGCCGGTTTCCTCCTTATTTAGGTATGGCAAGAACATGACCAACTTTGCCTTTAGAAATGGGCAGCGCATTGCATCACGCCAAAACTCGCGGCAGGTGATCCTGCACGAGTTTGGTAATGCGCTGGCCCTGATAATGACATCGAGTGAATTGTTGCAAAATTACTACCCATTATTGCCTGATAAGCGAAAACAAGAACTCTTTTTGATAATCCAGAATCAGACTGTTTTCCTCAGCCAGTTGATCGACGACGTACTCATATTCCCCGCTGCTATTGACGCTGATCTCAATCCGCCAGTCCTCGACCTTGAGCGCCTCTGCCGACAGATAACCGCCAAGTTCGACAGTCCGCAGCAACCCATCGAGTTCGCATGTACTGGAAGCTGTACGCTGCGACTGGATGAAGAACTGGTCTACATCATCCTTTCGCGGCTGCTTGCCAATGCGGTCAAATTCTCGCGGCATCAATCGAATACCCCTATTGAATTCACGCTAAACTGTAGCGACAGTCAGATCGAAATTACGGTTCAAGACTACGGTCTCGGGATTCCCAACGAAGATCAACAGCACGTCATTGAACCTTTCTATCGCGGGCGCAACGCTGATGGCTTTCCCGGCGCTGGCTTAGGTCTGGCCGTTGTCACCTGCTGCATCGAAGCGCTGAATGGAGTCCTAGAGATCAAAAGCGCGGAGAACACCGGAACTCTGGTTATAGTCCGTCTGCCTGTTTCCGCGAGTGCTTAGCTGCTGTAATCGCCGCTTATTCATCCCGTGCGGTGGGTTGAAGACTAAGGCGTATGGCCTCAGGCTTCAACCCACACGGTATGGTTTTTCACTGTTGCACCAATTTATCGAACGGACACAATCGCTTGTGCGAGATCAACGAGTGATGTCGCTTCCAACTTGCGAAGCCAAGTGCGCGTTTCCGCCGAGAGACCAAAGGCAGCCAACAGCGACTCGTCACGCTTGTAGATCAGCCGCTCACAAACATCGGTGTCGAGCAGAGCCAGCCCCATCAGATTGTCGAGACGGTGCTTCTCTTCTTTGGTCATGACATAATCCCACCACGCGCTGGTTCCAGCGAACCCATGTCCTTGTGGCCACGGCAGTACATCCATAACGGGGGATTCAACGGCTTTCAGCATTTTGACACTCTCCTAAGTCGATAACAGTTAAGTGGTCGCTCTGAATTAGACACTCGTACCGTACTAGTGGCTGCCACCGCTCGCGCCGCCCGCGGAAACAATCGTGCCGATCAACGACAGAACCAAGATTGCACCGGCAGTAACAGCGCGCATACGGGACGGGTTAGAGGCGAACCAAAACTTGACGATATTCAGCTTGCTATTCATGAGATTTCTCCTTAAAGGTTGTCTAAAAACGTTTGATGGACACACTATATGCGGGGGTGTGCAACAAAGTGCTTACCAGATTCAGGAATCAAAAAAATTGCGTCCTATTACAAAAAGTAACGCAATTTATTAAGGGTTGTTAAATTGAGAAGTAGGGGTTAGCTAAGGAGTGAACGCGCCAGTGCCATCGTTTCCGATGACGGCTTGATGGCCAGTTCTTTCCAGAATAACTGTTGAAGGTCGGCCAAGTGGGTGGCGATTTGCTTCTTCTCGCCCTTTTGCGCGTAACACGTCATGATCGCCCGATGCACGTCTTCACGATAGGGGTCAGCTTTCAACGCCTGCTTGAGGTTAGCCAGCGCATGGCGGAAATCACCCCGTGCGCGGGCGCAGTCGCCTAGCCCGATCAGCGCCTCAATGTACATCTCATGGAACGCCTCACGCAGAGGCAGCACCCAATCGGCGTACAGTGAAGGCAAGAAATCACCACGATAGAGTTCGACGGCGCGCTGCCACAAATCCTCAGTTCGCGCATCGCGGGACGGAAGCACCCGTGCTTGTGCGGCAAGCTGCTTCATTTTCAAAGCGTCACAGCGAAGTTCTATCTCAGGGTTAATCAAATAAACGCCATCTTGAAAGACAATCGCGTTTTCGCCCAACGCCTGCCGCGCACGATAAAGCGTCGTGTGGAAGTTCGAACGGACGTGCTTAATCGAGCTATCCGGCCAGAACGCCAGCGAAAAGTCTTCGCGGGATTGTGGGCCGACAAACAGCAAGTAGAGGAACAACTCACGTGCGGTTGTCGCCCGCCAGCGAGACACCGGAATAACTTCGCCATCGCGCTCCATGATCTCTTGCCCCAGAGTAACAATGTGCAAGCTGTAGGTATTATGGGAGACGCGCTCTTCGACTGGCCGTTGGTGGCATAATTTCGACTGGGCTTCTTGCAGACTTTTCAATTCACGTTGAGCGAATCCACGTTTGCCAGCACTGCTCACAAACGCTTTTAATAATGGCGCTTGGATAACTTCAGCGGCAAACGGCTGTTGAACGCTGGCCGTTTCGGCGGTTTCCTGCGCGATTTGTAAGTAACGATGCGCCGCCGCATTATCGCCCATCAACAGGCTGATGTTGGTCTGCACAGCGATCACACGCATCAACTCCAACTGTGCGCCTTGCTGCCGCAGATCATCACAAACCGCGTCGAGTTGTTGCAGCACGATTTCAGACGGAGCGGCCATACCATATGCCGCCTGCATCAT
>JACMMD010000218.1 GCA_014379235.1 Anaerolineae bacterium | reverse complement strand
TGAACCCCAAGCGATGGCAATATTCACTTTAACATACACTCTCTCATTCCTCATTACTTTTTCTCGCGCCTCGAACCTCTTGATTCAGCACCCGGTACTCAGCACTTAAAATTCGTACTCGTCAAAATCCTTCGACAAGTGTACCGGGCCGTCGAAGGTCTCTCGCGCTTCCGCAACCAACGGCGCAGGGTCAGCGTTCCACACCTGATAGTGAATCAAGTAAAGCGATTTGGCCCGCGACTCGGACGCGATCTCGCCCGCCTGTCGTGCGCTCGAATGCCCCGGCCCCACGCCCGCCGCCTCATGAATGAGGATGTCGGCATCGCGGCACAGTTCAAACAGTTCGGGAATTGGCTCGGTATCGCAGCTATAAGCCAGCACATTGCCCGTGACCTTGTTCTCGATCCGCAGTCCAATCGTCGGCACAAAATGCTTGACAGGCCACGCAGTAATGCGAAAATCTTCGTTCTCCAGCACGGGTGTGTTGTCACGTTCGCGGACGCGGTGGAACGTCACCGGGAAGAAGTTCGGCCACGTATCCCACGAGAACGCCATCATCATATCTTCGGTGCGGTTGACGCAGTGATGCAGCCCGTAGAACCGGAGTGGAGCGTGTCGCCCTAAAAGCCACATATGCATCAACATATTCGGGACACCGGAAACATGGTCAGGGTGAAAATGCGTCAAGATAATATCTTGCAGCGCTTCGTCGTCGATACCTAAATCTTTAATCTTGCCGAGCGGGTTCGAGCCAGCGTCAATCAACACCGGCCCATGATCGCCGATCAGCACAAAATGGGTGTTGTCATGTTCAGCGTCCGAGACCGCCGCCGCCGAACCGAGGATAACCACACGCGCCATACTTGCCTCTATGAATGCGAACCACGTAAATAAATGCCGTTCACCGATGAAATAAACGTGAACAGCAGCATCAAGCAAGGGCCCATTGTACTCGTCCATCATGACGATAATTATCAATCAGCACTTACTCAACCCCATTAGTATACTCGCACCAGCGCTGCGTTGTAGAATTTGATAGGGTTTTCTAACCGCCACCCCCTGCCAGTACCGCCGCCACTACTCGCGGCGTGATAAACGACTCGATGAACGCTGCCAATAGCAAACCGGGAACGACAATTCCCCATGTGATCTTGATCGTATCACCGAACGCCATCACCCACGCCTGCCCGACAGTCATGCCCTGCGGCGGGCGTGTCACCACCGCGCCGAGCCTGAGCGCCGTCGCCGTCGCTAGCACAATCACTGGAATCTCAATAATGCCGTGCGTCATCACACCAGCGATCAAAAACATCGGGCTGATACCAGCGATCATCACTTGGCTGACCGCGTAGCCGAGAATGACATACACGGCGGGGGTGATGACCAGTGCCACCGTGCCAAAGGTGAACATCGACAGCAGCGCCGCGCCGAGCAAAATGCGCGCATTCTGCCAGAAGATCAGCACCAGCGCGATTCCCTGCATGGGCAGCGTTAGATAGCGGCTGAAAAACTGCGCGGAGTCGGCCATGTTCGACTCTTGCAACAGCGGCAGCCGCCACTGCGGCATCTGCCCGATTAAGAAACCGGCCATGAACGCCAGAATGAACCAGCCTACCGTAATCCACAGCGCGGGGCCGAGATTGCGGATGCTCATCCGTAACCCGCGCCGATACCAATCTGCCAGATTGCGCGCCGGAGTACCCGCCGCGTCAACCGCCCGTGTCCAACGCCAAATACTGGACAGCGTTCCGCGCAAGTTGAGCGAGTCTATCGTGCGTCCGAGCAGTTCTTCACGGTTGAAAATACTGTTGCCGACGCGCAGCAGCAAAATCACCACCACGCACATACCGATAATAATCAGCCACAACGAACCAATGCCGCTCGGCGATTCCGCATCCGGCGCGATGAACATAATCGCGCTCTCGCCCTGAATGAGCAGCGCCATCGGGATGATGATGAAGCTGGCCAACAGGTTCGCGGCGCGAGTGCTGGTCGTCTGGCTGGAAACGACGACTGCGCCCGTCACCATCACCAGCGCTTGAACCGTCGTCAGCAGCATGATCTGGATAATCAACAACGGCTGCGGACGCCACGCCAGATTGCCGAACACGAGGCTCGATAGGTAGACCAACATGCCGCCGTAGCTCGACACCAGCGGCGGAATCATGGCCGCCAGCGTTTTGCCGATATACAGTTCGGTATTGGTGAGCGGCGTACTCAACAGCGGTTCGAGGCTGCGGCGCTCTTTCTCTCCGACAAAGGTTTCGAGCGCGATCACCAGCGAGATCGAAATCGGGAAGAAACCGACGATCATCAGCAGAAACGGTATCGTGCGCTCACCGATGATCTCCGCGCCATATTGGGCCACGAAGCCCGCGAACTGGCCGGCCACGAACTGCGCCAGAAACGGGAACAAGAACGTCAGCACGACTATCGGCGTTAGAATGCGCCAATCGCGGAAGCTGTCGCGCACTTCGCGCCGCGTGATAATCAGCGCGTTGCTCAACGTTTCGCGCAGCGTATGATGTGAATCTTCGAGAGGATATGCCTCAAGTGGTGCGGTGGTGGTTGCCATTAGAATTTACGCTCTCTAGTTAAACATGTCACTGATAGCCAGCGTGAAACCGGGCAGAACATCCGCGCCATCGATCACGTCGCCGTTGGTTAGAATGTCGATGTCAGCATCCAGTCGATATACCTCGACCATACGCTTTTCGGGATATACCAACCAGACCATGCGCGCCCCATTCGCCAAATAGAAAGCCGCCTTTTCGCGCATCTCTTTGTAGGTATCGTCGGGTGACTTTACTTCAATGGCGAGGTCAGGCATCTGCGGCACAGCACCTTTTTTCACCAGTGGCAGCGCCCGTTCGGCGCTGGTGAAGGACACATCCGGCAAGCGATCATTGTATTGATCGTCTTTTGGTCGGTATCGGGCCTCAATGGTGAGCCGCCCAATCGGATTTTGCTTCAAAAAGATATAGATTTCGCCATGACATTTCGAGGCGATAGCGCCATGTTCTTCAGTCGGCATTTTTTCGACGATTTCCCCGTTGACGAGTTCCAGCAGGCGGACACGATTTTCGGGGAGCGCGATGAATTCCTCGAACTCATCCACCATCACCAGCTTATTTTCGACTTGCTGCGCCATTGGTTTTCTCTTGCGCCTCGTCTTCTTCGACCACTTGCAGATAGACCTCTTCCAACGACTGCGACAGCGGCGCCAGCGTGACCACTTCCACGCCCATGCCAGTGATACGCCGCAGCAGCGCCGGATTGGTAATTGACGGCTCGGCCACGCGGAAGCGAATCCAATCCGCGCCGCTTTCCTCGACAG
>JACMMD010000217.1 GCA_014379235.1 Anaerolineae bacterium | reverse complement strand
CTTCGTGGCCGTCATGTCGCGGGGAAATTCCACCGAACGCGCCCGCATGATGAAGGCGCTCGGCGCAGAGGTCGTGTTGGTCGATCAACTGCCGGAGTCCACGCCGGGACAGGTTTCCGGCGGCGATCTGGCGCTGGTCGAAGCGAAAGCCAAACAAATTGTCGAAGAACGCCGCGCCTTTCGTGCCGATCAATTTCACCTGCAAGGCAGTATGCGCGCTCATTACCTCAACACCGGCCCTGAACTCATCCGGCAAGCGGATAAAATCGACGTATTCTGCGATTTCGTGGGTTCGGGCGGTTCGTTCGCGGGCTGCGCGTTGGCACTCAAACAGCATAATCCGGCGATCAAATGTTACGTGGTCGAACCTCAAGGTGCGGCGGCAGTGGCGGGTGAGCCGATCACGCGGCCCAATCATCGTATTCAAGGCGGCGGTTACTCGATGGCCGATCTCCCGCTGATTGACCCGACAACGATTGACGGCTTCATGACGGTCAGCGAGGAAGAAGCGATAGATACGACGCGACGGCTTGCCCGTGAAGAGGGCTTGTTCGCGGGCTTTTCATCAGGGGCGAATGTCGCGGCGGCTATCAAGCTGCTGCAAACGATTCATGCAGGCAGCACGATTGCCGTTCTGCTGTGCGATTCGGGCCTCAAGTATCTGAGTACCGATTTGTGGGAGTAACTTACACTTACCGTGATTCCTAGTTGATGCCGCCAGAGGCTAAAAGCGCTCTGGCTAAGTTCAAGAAAGCCCACTGAAGGGGCTATTCAAACACCACATAGCGTTGTTTTGAGCGCCTTTAGCGCGCTTGTCTTTTGTCTAGACGCAGGCTTTGAGCCTGCGGCGACGCAAAACGATAGCTAGCAATTAAAGTACACTGCTAACCACATTCCCACATCTCCGCCATGATGTGTCTCATACACAATTTATATTCTCCTGATATAATATTATTGAATAATAGATTCGCACTCGCATAGACGTTCATCACGCGCTGCGGGTTACAAGGAGGCCGGACGATGCTCAGGAAACCCCGAACCGCTTTCGTTCTTATAACCGTTTTATTCGCCATGTGCGTCGGGCTGTTCACAGCCGCCGCGCAAACACCCACCGTCATCACCATCGACAACAGCAATCAACAGCAGACACAGCAAGCGCCGATCTGGGAAGCTTGGCTGTATGATGCCTTCACAGGCGGCATGACGCAGGTCGCGGCGGGCGGCGTGGTGACACGCGAAATCGTTCTGCCGCTGCCGCTTGGTTCGGATACTTACCCGGCGGAAGTAGCCGTATCACCAAGCGGGCGCTTTGTTGCCTACGTCACCAGTGACAGCGTCAGCAGCCAACAGCAGCTTACGTTGTGGGGAACAGTGCTCAATGAAGTGATTTCCAGTTACAGCCCCGAGGCGCTTGGTGTGAGCAGCGACACACAGCCAGCCCGCATCTACTTGCAAGGCGCAGCCAACATTTTTAGCGACGACGAAACCTCGTTTGCCTTCAGCGTATCCACGCTGGGACTTGGCTGGCAGGTGATCGTCTCTGATCTGGTGTCCGATACGGCGCGCAACATCAACGGCGCTAGTCCACAGATGCAGCCTTTCGGCATTCCGGTAGATTCTATTCCGGTGGTGCAGCGCTACGACGATGGGCGCGTGTGGTTCACTGTGCTGCCACCAACCGAAGATGCGCCGCCGTATAACGCCTTCGTGTGGGATTTGACCACCGATATGGTCTACACGGACGTGGCTTATCCGACGCTCGACACCGACACACTGCCGCTCACGGGCGAAGTGGTCGCAGCGCTGCCCGATGATCGCCTACCTAACACGAAGGGCGATTTCCAGATCGTGCAAACGCAGTCCAATTCGCTGCAAGTTTATCAGCCGGGAACAGGCGCACGGTTCCCCTTCTATGCCGATGCCGCGCTGTCTTTCTTCGACCCGCATTTCATTCAGGGCGGACAGTTGGTGCTGGCAAGCAGCTATTCAGCAACCGAACAAAATCTCTATTGGTCGATCCTCAGCCGCGATGGGAGGCTCGTCGGCACACTGCCCACACTGGTACGTATCGAAAGCGTGTGGGGCTTGGTCGATGGCTTCCTGTATGTGGTAGACCCGCATGAAGGTACGACGGAAGAAGAAATCGCGGAAGGCACGACACTGCTGTATGTCGATTTGACGCAGGGTCTCAACGCGGGTACGGTGCAGTTCACCAGCGCGCCGGGAACACGCGCGCGCATCGCGTGGGTGCGTGATAACCGCGTTATCAACGATTTTGCGCTCATGCCGCCAATGCTCGCGTGGGCGCAGCTTGCCGAACCTGTGTTCACATCTGCGCCGCCGCTGCCAGCGACACCTGTGCCGCCCCCACCGACGGTGATTATCCCGCCGACAGCGGTGGTTATCCCGATAGCAACGGCCATGCCCACCCTTATCGCGCCGCCGACGATCATCGTCATTCCCACGACGGTAGTTGTGCCGACGACGATTATTCTGCCAACGGTGACACCGATGGGCATTACGGTCAACGGCAGCGCACGGGTCAACGCACCGGATGGCGACATGGACGTGCGTCTTGAACCGCGCATGGACGCTGAGGTCAACGCTGATTTGACCAACGGCGACATTGTTCGTGTGTTAGGTGGCCCGGAAAGTGCCGATAATTTCGTGTGGTGGCTGGTGCGCGGCCCCGATGGCGAAGAAGGTTGGGTCATCGAGGACACTAACGGCGAAGGCATTGTGCCTGCGTAACAGGCGAATCGGGCGACACATGTGTCGCCCCTACAAAAGCACATTGTGTAGGGGCGTTACATGTAACGCCCAGCATTCTAGCCGGGGATTTCAATCCCCGGTTTTGTTTTTCACCGCACCGACCACTTCTCCTCAGAGATACCAGCACGCAAGTTTTCCCATCGCGCCAGCGTAAACAGAAAATCCGACAAGCGATTCAGATACGGAACAATGTGGCCGCCGATTTCCTCATGTTCGACCAGCGCTACCGCCAACCGTTCGGCGCGGCGACAGACTGTTCGCGCCACTTGCAGATGCGCCGCAGCCGGAGTGCCACCCGGCAAAATGAACTGCTTGAGCGGCAGCAGTTCGGCGGTGATCTCATCGATGGCATCTTCGAGCCACTGCGCCGAGTCCGCATCCAGCCGTACAATATGACCGCTTGGCGCATTAAGCGGCGTCGCCAGATCCGCGCCGAGATAGAATAACTGATTCTGAATGCGCTCCAGCCATTGGTCTCCCTGTGACGTTGGTTGGAAGGCACGTACCACCCCAAGCAGCGAGTTCAATTCGTCCACTGTGCCATAGGTTTCGATACGCAGATGCGCCTTTGACACGCGCCCGCCAGAGAACAGCGACGTTGTGCCGTCATCGCCTGTTTTAGTATAGATTTTCAAACCGCCGTT
>JACMMD010000216.1 GCA_014379235.1 Anaerolineae bacterium | reverse complement strand
TGAGCATAGGTTGGCGCGTCGGTGGCTTTGTACGCGAAAACGGACTGCTGCTGATGCTGCTCGTTTTGATCGTCGCTTTTAATGCTGCCAATTCACGCTTCCTAACTCTGGCGAATTTCACGACGCTGTTAGAGCAGAACGCGCCTTTGCTGATCGTCGCGGTAGGCATGACGTTCGCCATCATCTCCAACAATATTGATCTCTCACCGGGGTCGCTGATCGCGCTGTCCGGCGTGGTCGTCGGGTTGGTGTTCACCGCAACGGGCAGCATCGTGCTTGGCATTATTGCTGGCTTTGCGACGGCGATTGTGGCGGAGTTGTTCAACGGATTCTTGGTGGCGAGGGCGGGCATCAACCCGTTGATTGTCACTCTGGCAGCGTGGATCTGGGCGCGTGGGCTGGCGATCAGCTTCACTGATGCGAACTCGATTGTCATTCGTGACCCTTTCGTCAGCTTTATGAACACACGCTTCGGGCCGATTTCGCCGCCGTTGGTGTTGATCGTGCTGGCGTATCTGCTCGGTTGGTTTCTGCTCAATCGCACGAAGTTGGGGCGTTATACCTACGCTATCGGTGGTGACGAAGCGGCTACGCGGCAAGCTGGCGTGGATACGGCTAAATATAAGCTGCTGATGTTCAGTATGATGGGCTTTTTTGTCGCCGTTGCGATGCTGATCGCTCTCAGCCGCTTAGGAGCAGCCGCACCGGACGCGGCCTATGGCTTGGAACTGGACGCTATTGTAGCCGTGATTATCGGCGGCAATCCGTTTCAAGGTGGCGAAGGCAGTCTCCGCAAGACGCTAGTAGGCGCGCTGTTTATCGCTGTACTGAACAACGGCCTGAGCAATCTCGGCATGTTGGATGCGTATTTCTACGTCTATAAGGGGCTGGCGATAGTGGCCGCGCTGCTGTTCGAAGTGGTCAGCCGCCGCCTGCTGACCCGTGATGACACTGCTTTGACCGCCGTCATTGTACCCGAAGCGGCGCGGGAAATATAAGAGGCTTCATCATGTCATACGACACTTATGGACATACGCCGTCGCATAAAGCCTTTGACCTGCTGGATGTGTATGGCATCGCCTACGACGAAGAACGGGCGGCGAGAAAAAAAGTTCGGTTAGCGATCATTGGTGTGGGCGGCGTGGCGCAGTCGAAGTATTTTCCGGCGATTGCGCGGCTGCGGATGATCTGGGAGCCTATCGAAATCGTCGCGTTTGTCGAGCCGCGAGAGGCGGATGCGCGTAAGGTGCAGTCAGTTTATGGCGGCAAGTGGTACGCGGATTATCGCCAAATGCTGGTCGAAGAAAAGCCGGATGGGCTGCTGGTTCTCAGCCCTGACCATCTCCACGCCGAACACACTATAGCGGGGTTAGAGGCGGGGTGTCATGTGCTGGTCGAAAAGCCAATCTCGCGTTCACTGGTCGATGCACGGCTCATGTGCGAAGCGGCGGACGCAGCAAAGCGAACACTGATGACAGTGGCGACGATGCGCTATTCGCCGCCGTACCGCCGCGCTAAACAGTTCATTGAACGCGGGCCGGTATCCAATCCGGCGATGTACGTGGGCAAGTTCAACCTTGGCTACGATTACGTTGACCTATTCGAGTCGGGCACGATACATCTGTTTGATCTGACGCGCTATTTCATGGGCGATGTAGCGACGGTCAACGCGGTGGGTGTCAATCGCTACGAGAAAAACCGCCGTCGTTATCCCATTGATAACGCGATTGCGACGTTCGAGTTTGTGTCGGGCGCAGTCGGCACGATTTACACCAGCGCGTCGGCGTTGAGTTTCAAGCCGTGGATGCGCGTGGAAATCTATGGCGATAAGGTTTGGTTGGCGGTGGATGACCAGAGCGAATTGATCCTCTACGACAGCGAGGAAGGCCCCGCGCAGTCGTGGAAGCCGATTGTGCCGAATACGCTGCTGTTTGATGAGGAGTTCGGCGGCTTCATGGGCATTGTCGAAAACTTCGCGCAGGTGATTCGCGGTCAAGAAACGCCCGTTGTTACGGGTTGGGATGGCTACCGCGCTTATGAACTCAAGACCGCGACTCAATTGTCGTTAGCGCGCAAAGAGAAGGTTACGCTACCGCTCGATGACCTTGCTGCCGCTGATGCCGAAGTGCTGGCTTGGTTGCAAGCGAACGGCTGGCCGGGCGAATAGAGTATTTACGTTTGATACGGGCACGATATATCGTGCCCCTACAGCGAGCAACTCTTTAAGAGGAAAATAATGCCGAAATTATTTGGGCGGAATTACACGAGAGCGGAGTTACTACGGCACGTCGGCCACATTTCACAGGTCGGCGGGGTGCAGTTGTTGGCGTTCGAGGACGGGCCGGCGCGCGGTGTGCGTGTGTTGGAGTTTCGCACTGGCACAGGCTTCAATTTCAAAGTGGCGATTGAGCGCGGCATGGACATCGGCTATTGCGAGTACGGTGGGCGTTCATTGGCATGGATTCCGCCTACGCTGCTGCCGGGGCCGTGGTATTTTGAAGATCAAAGCAGCTTCGGTTGGCTGCGAACGGCGCTCGGTGGACTTAATAACTCGGCGGGGCTGACGCACATCGGCAACCCCGAAACGGATTCAGTGGCGCACTATAATTTTCCGGCACGCTCGACTGAAACTTACGGCGTGCATGATCGCATCGGGCTAACAGCGGGGCAGTTGGTCAGCTACGGCGAACGTTGGGATGGCGACGAGTGCATCATCGAGGCGACGGGGCGTGTAATTCAAGCGCAGACTTATGGCGAAAATCTCGTGCTGACGCGGCGCTATACGGCGCGGCTTGGCGAAGCGCGCTTTTTCATGCACGACGAAGTTGAGAACGCTGGCTTCTTGCCTGTCATCCACATGCTGCTGTATCACATGAATATCGGCTTTCCGATGGTGGCGGATGGCTCAGAGTTTATCGCTCCGGTTGCTCGCCCGCCGGAAAT
>JACMMD010000017.1 GCA_014379235.1 Anaerolineae bacterium | reverse complement strand
GAGCATAAGAAAACGGCGGCGTTAGCGAATTCTTCCGCCGTGCCGATGCGCCGTAACGGCACTTCTTTGGCGGATTTCTCGCGCTCTTCTTCGGGCGTCGTGCCGTTCTTGATCGCCCGCGCTGCCATCAATTCATCTACGCGCTCGGTTTCAGTTGTGCCGGGAAGGATGCTGTTGACGCGGATGCCTTCCGGCCCGAGTTCTTGTGAGAGCGATTTCGTCAGTCCGATGACTGCCGGACGTACCGAGTTCGAGAGCGTCAGGTTGGCGACGGGCTGCTTGACGGATGTTGATGTAACCGTCAGGATAGAAGCGCGCTTCGATTGGCGCAAATACGGCAGCGCAGTGCGTATCATATGAACGCTGCTCATAAAGATCAGGTTGACGGCCTTCTCCCATGCGGCTGCATCAAAATCGTCAAAGCTGCCCGCAGGTGGGCCGCCGGCATTGGTCACGAGAATGTCAAGTCCGCCAAGCGCTTCGGCGGCATTGCGTACCACGCGCTCGGCGGTTGCCGCATCGGATACATCGCCGGCCTGTGTGAAAACGGCGTTGCCGCTTTCCGCAACGATGGCTGCGGCAGTCGTTTGCAGCTTATCGAGGCTGCGGCTGTTGATAACTACCAGCGCCCCTTCAAGACTGAAACGCCGCGCCGTTGCTGCGCCTAAACCTCGACTGGCCGCCGTGACCAAAACTCTCGCACCTTGTAGTCCTAAGTCCACTTTAGCTCTCCATTTCGAGGCGATAACGCAAATGTCCAATGCCGATCACGTCGCCATCGGTGACGATGATCGGCTGGTCGATAGCCATTTCATTCAGCGTAGTTCCGTTGCGGCTCTGGCGGTCTTCGAGCCACCACTGGCCATCACGCAGGGAAACCAGCGCGTGTTCGCTGCTGGCAAAGGTATCATTGATCGGGACGGTGTTGGTTGGCGAACGTCCGAGACTGGTCAGGGGCAGTAGGGGATAGGATTCGCCCGTTACCACGTAAGCGCCGTCGATCTCTTGCAACTGGATCAAGCGCCCATACTTGCGGCGTTTGACCTCAGCGTCATTGGTGACGCTGCGATAATCGCGCCACATGACCACAAGCAGTACAAACAGCAGCAGCAGGAGCAGCAGCCCGGAGATGAGCCTGAGCGCGAACAGAAGGATGTCGGCGTTCATGCCCTCTCGTCATTCGCTTTCCGACGGCACAATAACCGGGTTCATCAGCCCGGTTGAGGGCGCGTCTAGCGCTTCATCTTCGAGATACACCATGCGCGTTTTGCCGATGCACACGACATCACCCGATTGGAGACGGTGTTCTTTCACGCGAATATCGTTGACATAGGTGCCGCTGGCGCTGTTGGTATCGAACAGCATGTAATGGCCGAAGCGCAGTCGTATCTGGGCGTGCTGGCGGGAGACATGGGGGTCGTCCATGACGATATGGTTACTGCGACTGCGCCCAAAGTTGATGACTGTGCCATCCAGTGTAATCGTCTCGCGGCCTTCAATCAGCATTTGCGGATTCTTGGGTGCATGAGCGGCGGTTGGGAGTTTGTCGCGTTGCAAAACGGCGGTATCGCTGCCACCTGTGTGATTTGCTTCGACGCTGACTCCGCCTTCATTGAGCGCAGGATCGGGCGTAATTTCGATAAACGGAATCGAATCGAGGCGATTGCCCGCCGCCGCCGACAGCTCGATGATGTGCTGGCTGAGAATGCTGGCGAGATTAGGCTGGCGTTCCAGCAAGATTTTGTAATTTTGTGGATGCAAATGGATGAGATAATAATTCGGCGCGATAGGGCGTGGGTCTGCGCCGCGCATCGAGTGAACATTGTCTTCCATCGCACGAGCAAGCTGCAATGCGATGTCCTGTGCCCGCAGCCGCTTGCCGAAAACGTGCGTAAAAGCACCTTCGATCAAGCGCTCGAGCCGTTCTTCAAGTTGCACAATCTGTTGATCGTCCATCTGGCGCATTATAACTTAGGGCTAGAGCTAGGGGTAGGGGCGGGCGGCGGAGAGAATAAGTAGGGGCAGGTCTTAGACCTGCCCCTACGAACTGGGGTTCTTGCTTAGGGCTTACGCGCCGATTGACAGCGGCGGGTCGCTCGGAACGTGTTCAGTCCATGTAGAGAAGATTTGCGCTTCGCCGGAATCTTCGGCGGCGGTTTGGCGCTCATCGAGCCATTGGAAGAACGAACGGTCACGGGCGTTTTCGAGTTCGGTTTCTTCAAGTTCGCGGTCTTCACGGGCGCGCACTTGGATGATATGGAAGCCGAACTCGGTTTCAATCGGGCCGACGAACGCGCCAATTTCAGCGTCACGCGCGGCGTTGGCAAACGGCTCGACATACTGCGCCGTAAGCGCCCATCCGAGGTCGCCGCCATTCGCGCCGCTGCCTTCATCTAGCGATACCGACACCGCGAGATCAGCGAACGATTCGCCAGCTTCCAGCGCTGCCAGCACGTCCTGTGCTTCAGGCTCAGTACCAACGAGGATGTGCCGGGCGTTCATGTATTGGCTCATGCTCTCGTCTTCATCGGTGACGGCATCGCGTACCGCTTGACGCAGAGCGAGATATTCAAAGTAGTTGTTGATGTCGGCATCACTGACGCCCGCAGCATTGCGTATGGTCGAGAAGAAGTCGTTACGCTGTGTATTGAAGTTCTCGGTGATTTCCGTCGCGCTCAGGGTTGCAGTTGGCGGAATGGTCGGCAGCATAGTCGGCGTAACGTCGCTTGTGGCTTCAGCAGTGGCTTCGGCTGTAGCCTCTTCGGTAGCTTCGTCCGTGGCTTCAGGGTTGGGCGTCGATGTCGGAGTCGAGCTTGGCTCGGGCGACGGCGTAGGCGAGACGAACGGTGTCGGCGTGACCGATGGTTCTGGTGTGGCCGTCGGTTCTTGACCTATCGCTGCAACTTGGTCAGCGTCAAAGCCGAAGAAACGGTTGATCTGCGCCTGAACGTCGGCCTCGCTGACGGTGATGCCGCGGGCTTCGGCCTCGTTACGGATGAGTTGTTCCTCAACCATTTCGTCAATGATGCGGCTGCCGAGCTGCTCCGGGATTTGCAGTTCACGCAGCCACGTCGCGTAAGGCTCTTGCGATCCCAGTTGGTTGGGGTCTAGCCCGAAGTTCACAAACTGGAGATAGGCCTGATTGAGCTGCTCGTTACGCACGGCGCGCTCAAAGCGGACGCGCTGCTCGAATTGACCGACGTTGATGTTTTCGCCAGCAACCGTCGCAACCACTTGATTGGGAATGACAAAACGATCAATAACAAAGGCGATCACCAGAATTACCGCGACAATGCCGACGGTAATGGCTGTGCCTAAAATAAACCAGCGCTGTACCGCGTCTTCACGTTCTTTGCGCGAACGGAATTCGCGGGTAATGCGAATGCGGCGGCCTTCCGGTTCGGGAGCAGGCGGTTCCACCTTGCGCCTTTGCAGCGGCGGCTGTTGGCCTCGTTTCGACATTGTGATTTTGCTCCTTAAACATCATGCAAAGGGGCATAGCTGCCGGCCTGTTGGATGCCGTTGAACCATGCCCCGTTCGTGTGGTAAAAAAGGAAACGGGCCGGGCCACAAACAATGTGCGGACTTGCAGCCTATCCGCGCCCATGTCGCCCGCGACTAATTATCGGCGGACACTTCAAACGGCAGCAGTGCTAAATGCCGTGCGCGCTTGATTTCACGCGCAAGTTCACGCTGGCAGCGCGAGCAGTTACCTGTTTGGCGACGCGGCTTGATCTTGCCAGATTCAGTGGTGAAGCGGCGCAGCGCATCAACATCTTTATAGTCGAAGCACTTGCCCGGGGGGCAGTAGTAGGCATTACGTCCACGACGACGGCGACGGTCAAATCCGCCACCGCCACGTCGCCCTCTACCCCTGCCACCGCCATCATCATCATCATCGACGTCCACATCATCGTCGTCGAAGTCGGGGCGGTTGTCTCTATTGCTCATCAGGGAATTCTCCTCAGCTTGCGTCCGTTCGCGCAAGCGATAATCACACAGTTAAAAGGCGTAGTCGCCGCTCTCGTCGTCGGCATAGTCCATATCATGCTCGTGGTCGTAGTTTTGGCGACGATCACCGAGCAAAATCATTTCGTTGGCCACCAATTCGGTGCGGAAGTGCTTCTTACCAGTTTCGTCTTCCCAGCCGCGTGTTTGTAGGCGGCCTTCGACATAAACCTGCTGATTCTTGCTCAACCGTGTTTTGCAAATTTCTGCCAGATTGCCCCACGCAACCACGTTGAACCATTCGGTTTCTTCGCGGCGTTCGCCTTCTGCCGATGTCCATGTTCGGCTGGTGGCGACGCTAAAGCTGGTGACGGGCCGCCCGCTTGGGGTATAGCGCATCTCTGGGTCTCGCCCGACGTAACCGATAATCATGACTTTGTTCAGTCCGCGTCCCATGTCGATCCCCTCTACGCTCAAGCAGGTCTAACTGGCAGGATGCTCAAACGGCGTTGGCTGGTATCTGCTGGATTAGTCCGGCAGAATGATCAGATAACGCAGAATCGACGTGGCAAGATTCAGATTGCGTTCCAACAGCGGCACAGTAGTGGATTCCATGTTTGCCTTGAGGAACACATAGTAGCCTTCACGCTGCTTGTCGATTTCATAAGCCAGCTTACGACGACCCCAACGGTCTATGCCGTTGATTGTGCCTTGCGTGATTTCAGAGATCCACGTCTGCACCTGATTGATGGAGTCGTTAATGACTTCATCGCTCGGATCGAGACGGACAACAAGCGCAACTTCATAATCTTTTCTCATGGGGTAGCAAGTATCTCCTTTCCCCGGGATTGCCTCACACGGACGCAGAGCGCGTTTGTGAAGCGGAAAGTTGTGGCCCGGGACAAACGCACCGGGCACTCAATCGGGGGTTACTCTACACTAGCGAACCTCGTTTAGCAACGGTGGATTCGCAGGCGCAAGTGTGCTTTCACGCGCAAGACGCGCACTCGCCAATGCCAGCGCGACCAGCAGCCAGAACAGGGTAATCGACGCTTGAAAATCGAGGCGGAAGAAGTACAGGTCGAAGCCGCCATTGACCATCGCCGTGAGCAGCGCGGCATGGTAGCCGAGATAGATGGCATCAATCTCAGGGTTCGCATGAGCCTGCTGCCATGCGCGCAGCCCGTAGATGAACACGCTGAGAATCGTCGTGGTGAAAATGCCTAAGCCGACGAGTCCGATCTGGTTGGCCATAATCAGGTACATACTGGCTGCATCCGTGTAGATGTCGATGTCCGGCGACCCCGTGAAACCGACACCGTTAATGGGATAGCGGCTGATAAGGCGCAGTGCATCGGTATATTCACCGATTCGCATCTGCGTCGCTAAGTCCGCGCCCATGAAGCCCGCCGCGAAGCGTTCAATATAAGCCTGTGTTTGCGGTAGGAACAGCAGCAGCACAAAACCTGCGATCATCACCATCAGCAGCTTGCGATAACGGGCGGCGATCAGCAGCAAACCAAAGGCGAACGCCAACATAGAAGCACGCGAATAGGTCAATACCAGCGCCACTGTCACGATTCCAGCGACAGCTATCGCCAGCCAGCGCCAGCGCAGTACCGGACGCCGTGCGAAAATCTGCGGCGTAATCATCGACGCGGCAATGGCTAAAATACCGCCGAGCGCGTTCGGGTCTACCCATGTGCCGATGGCGCGTTCATCCAACGCGGGGTTGTCCTCGATATAGCGAATGACGCCGCCGGGTGGGTAGCCAATTCTGGCGAGGCGAACGAGCGTTCGTTCGGCGAGGGCATCGGGCAGAGTGTACAACACTAGCGCGGCTAAGGCTTGCGCGCCGACAGCCAGCAGCACCATCAACACCAAGCGGCGGAGCGTCTGCGGTTCACGCAGCAGATCGACCAGAATAAACGTCATGGCGATGCTTAACAACGTCTCGGCAAACTGGCGCAAATTGGCCGATGTCGGCGGCGCGTGGCGCAATGCCCGCGTCGTTTGATGGCGGTCGCCCCGGCGCGGTGATGGCCGCGCTCATCGAGGACACGCGCTGGCGCACCTCGGCCAAGGGGCGGCGTTATCTCATGGCGACCTGTTCCGATCCGTCG
>JACMMD010000016.1 GCA_014379235.1 Anaerolineae bacterium | reverse complement strand
ACGACACGCTCCTCGAGTTCATCAGCGTAGCGCCGCGTTTGTTCATACAGCCGCGCATTTTCGATGGCGATACTCGCTTGGCTGGCGAGTAGGTTCAACACGCGCAGTTCGGCGCTGCCAAATTCTCGCGGCGCGGCAAACGCGACATTCATCACACCGACGACATTGCTGCCGATTTTCAGCGGAATACCCAACAGACCCGCCGCTTGATCTGACCAGTGCGCTTCCTGCGTCAAAGGGTGGTCGCGTAGGTCGGGGATGACCATCATCTCGCCGCTGCGCGCTACGGTGTAGGTCAAGCCGTCCGTGCGGGGTTCCGCGAACGGTGTTGTCACCCGTTCGCTGCCGATCATTGCCGCGCCGAAGGTCAGCTTGCCCTGTGCATAAAGGAAGATGTTGGCATCCAGCACTTCGAATAGTCCATCGACGGCGCGTAGGATGGCATCCAGCACTTCCGGCAGTTCTAACGAGGCGGTGAGGCTCAGGCTGCTTTGCTGAACGGCTTCGATTTCGCGGCGCTGGCGGCGTTCGGCCTCGAACAGCGACGCATTGCCCACCGCGATAGAGACCATCGCGGCCAGCGCTTCTAAAATCGGCTGGTGCTGCGGGCCGTAGAAACCAAGCTGTGAATTGTCGAGGCTGAACTGCCCGATACGTTCACCGCGAATGATAATAGGCGCGACAGCCCACGAGCGAACCCAATCAAAGCCGTCGATGGGTATCCAGTTTTCGTTTAGTCGAACGTCAGGGATGATCTCGACCAGTTTGTGTCGGCTGCGGACATCATCTTCTGTCCATTGAATCTGCTTGATTTTGTCGCCCACGCCGAAGCGCTCATAGCCCACCGCGAAGATCGCTTTATAGAAGCCGTCGTCATCCTTAACCCATACTCCGGCGGCGTCGTAAGGTAGCACCCGCCCGACCTGCTCTAAAACGGTTTGCAGCACTTCTTCTTGACGTAAAGTGCTGTTGACCACCAGCCCGATGTCGCGCAGTGTATCGGCGATTTCGCGCTCGTGGCGAATAGAGTCGTAGAGGCGGGCGTTCTGGATGGCGACGCCTGCTTGGTTAGCGAACACTTGCAAGCGCTGCGCGTCACGCTGTGTAAAGGCATCGATTTTGGCGCTGTCCATAATCAGGAAGCCGATAACCTGTCCTTCACTGAGGATAGGCGCGCCCAAATTTGAGCGTATCCATGCGTATTCTTCCATCCCGATCCAGCCCTCGTAGGTGCTGGTGTCGTCGATGATGACGGGCTGCGCGGTTTCGAACATCAGGCGGTAATTGGTCGTCGTCTCTACCAGAAAGCGCAGCCGTGTGACGACTTCGGCCTGTGCCGCGTCCTCGTAAAAACCTCGAAAACGGGCCATGCGCGCGATGCCATTTTCGATGAACATGATCGAGATGGCGTCGGCAAGCGGGAGTACGCGCCCGATCTGGTCGAGGATGCGGTCTAACACTTTGTCCAGATCAAGCGTACTGCTGAGTGCGGCGGCGGTATCCCGCAGGGCTTCGGCCACTTCACGCTCACGGCTCATGGCTTCAAACAGCCGCGCATTCTGGAAGGCTGTGCCCGCTTGATTGGCGAAGGCTTCTAAACGCTCGGCGTGTATAGGGGTAAAGGTGTTCGGCTCGGCGCTGTCGAGGTTGAGAAAGCCGACAATCTCACCTTCGATGAAAATCGGCGCGCCCACATAAGAGCGAATCCAGCTTGCTTCAGGCAGATCGCTGCGCCAGAAATCAACTTCACGCGAGTCGTAGACGATGAACGGCTTGCGTGTGTCAATCATCTGGCGCAAATTGGCCGTTTCTTTAATGGGGAAACGGATTTTCCAGATCGATTCGGCCAAGCCCAATT
>JACMMD010000215.1 GCA_014379235.1 Anaerolineae bacterium | reverse complement strand
GCTCCACAGTTGACCATGTTGCCGATTCCACCTTCGCGGGGGTTGGCGCTGGCCAACCGCAGGCGAATAAACAGATACTTTTCGGGGTAAAACAACCGCTCAACCAGCGGCATCTCGCGCTGATGCTCCGGTATCCACATCGGCTTATCGACAATTTCCGGCAGAAAATACGTCGCCATATCGTGCGCGTCTAGCTGACCGCCCTTGGCCATATATGCGCGACACAGCGCCAGCGCCATCAGCGTATCGTCGGAGACATTGCCATCACCCTTGTAACGTCCGTCGGCTTTCGGCGCGAACGGCGGCTTGAAATCCTCGACGCGCCCGCCGAAGCGCTCCCGAATCTGCTGCGGTGAACGCCCCTCGGTGGACGTGCCTAAGCCATCGCCAATCGCCCCACCGAGCAAACAGCCCGCGAACTTATCCTCTAGCGCAGAAATGAGACCGGTCTCATCAGGCTTCAAATTCGTAGCCAAATTGCAATAATCCTTTACGCTAACGCAGGCGGCGCAGTCGAGCCGCGTTTTTCCAGAGTACAGGGAAGTAGAGAATGGCGCATGAAATCGACTGGCGCATCCTCGATACGCTCTAATAAGAATTGTGCGGCTGTTCTGCCGATGTCGTATTTCGGCTTGGCGATAGTGGTCAGCGGTGGATAGGCAGTCGCGGCAGCGAAAATATCATCCATGCCCATGATCGACACATCATCGGGCACACGAACGCCCGCCGATTGAGCAGCCCGTAATGCGCCGAGAGCGATAATATCGTTCACTGCGAACACGGCGCTCGGTGGATGTTCCAGCGCGAAAAACTCCTGCATCGCGTCGTAACCGCCCTGCTGCGAAAATGACTTCCGCAGCATCAATTCTGCGTCGATGTCCAAACCGTGTTCGCTGCAAACTTTGATGTATGTATCGCGGTGCGTGTGCGATTTACGTCGGCGTTCTGGCCCCGCGATCAGCCCGATACGCCTATGTCCAAGCCCGATGAGGTGTTCCATCGCCAGCCGAACGGCCTGCGTCGAATCGCTGCTCACGGTATCGAAATCGGGGAACGCTTCGCCGGATGCCAGCACCACAATCGGGATGTGCAAGTCCAGCAGATCGGTATTTAGAGTACCAGTCGGGTTGATGATGAGGCCGTCGAATTGTTTTTGGTGCATCCGTCGCAGGTGCTTTGACTCGCGTTCAGCATCCCAATCATTGTTCATGAAAACGACGGTAAAGCCGCCCTGCTCCACTGCGTCCTGAACACCGCGTGCAACTTCCGGCCAAAATGGATTGGTGATGTCAGGGATAGACAGCGCAACCATAAATGTGCGCTCAGAGCGAAGGCTTCCGGCGACTGCATTACGTTCGTATTTGAGCTGATGAACGGCTTCGAGCACTCGCAGGCGCGTGGATTCGCGGACAATATCATTGTCGCCATTAATGACGCGGGCGGCTGTCGCTTTGGACACCCCCGCGAGTTGAGCTACATCACGTAAAGTTGGTCGTTTTCTAATCATTAACTTGAACTATTCAATCAAAATGAGATCGGTCTCATTTTATGAACATAACGTTTTCTGTGCGGTTTGTCAAGAAAAGGGCCACAGATGGTAAATCAGTAGGGGCAGGTCAGAGACCTGCCCCTACCAACGTGTCGATTTACCTCGTTTCTATCAGTGCGCCCACCTAGCCCTTCATATAGGGCGGGCGGAACACGGAACGCAGGCTGGACAGCGGCACGTCGACATGGAACGGCCCCGCAGCATAAGGCGCGACTTGATACGGCGGAAAATAGAACGTGAAACTGTCGGCATCCAATACGAAGTTGGCGTAGTTTTCATACGTCGGGCCAGCGCCGCCCGCAATCCACGAGTCATCCGCGCCAACGCCCATTTGCGCGGCGAGGTCAGCAATGACGATAGTAGAAACCGTTGTTAGCGGTGTTCCCGAAGGAACGAGCAGATCATCCAGTTCGAGAACGGTATTGTTATGAAAGTTAAAAGTGAACGTCTGATAGTACAGATTCGGGTGCGCCCCGCCTGTGTAATCGCTGATGGTGAACAGAATGCTTTTCACGTTGGGTTCGTACTGAAAAATGTCGTACTCGATACCCAGAAAGTACGGGCCGGGAGAACCTGCGCTGCCCACTTCCGCCGCGTCCACGATGGCGGTACGCTGCTCATCGAGGAAGCTATCAATTACAGTCATCGCCCAAGGTTCGCTCGCGAATTCCGTTGGATATTCGATCTCAATCGTCAGTCCGTTGGCGAAACTGCAAACGCCCGCCGTGTTGTCATAAGTACCGCCGAGATCGACACAGGCATCTTCTTGCGCGAAGGCCGGAGCAACCAGCAGCAGCGCCGCGAGGCAAACGAGTATGATGGTTTTCATGTTGAACTCCCTTTGCGATGAGGGCGCGAATTTCCAGCACTATTGTAGCGCAATCTTGAAGCACGGGATTGCGCCGTCTAGTGATCTGGCCACGCATCCGCAATCTGCCGCAAAATGCCCAACTCACCGATATGGTAGGCATTATGGTCAGCGAGAATCAACGCTTCCCGCAAGACTGTATGGCCGTTATGGCCATGCGGAATAGGAGTCAGCAAATCGGTCTGCGGATCATTGACCAGATCAATCATCCCTTGCAGGTCGCTCCGAAACTGGTTCGCTGTCGCCTGCCATGCTAACTCGTCGGCTTGTGCGTCGGGAGCCGGCCAGTAGCCTTCCGGCCACTCCGGTGACACATGCTTCGGGTCTCGCGCATATTCGAGGATGTCCCCCTGCGTGATGCGAAGATGCTCCAGCAAGTGCCAGAACGTATACAACATGTTCGGCGGATAGGTGTTGATATGCTTCGCCGGAAATTCAGCAATCGCGTGTTCAAAGTCCATGTGCGCCCCGCGACCTTGCAGCAGCGAAACAACATGTTTGCGTAAGGCTTGATCGGCATCCATCGAATATCTCCCACTAATGTGCAGCGCCCGATGAAGTGTACCGCAATCAAACGGCCCGGTGAATATACCGGGCCGCCTGTTGTCAGATCGTTGTACTTACGAGTAGCGATCTAGGCGCGACCCCACTTTTCATAGGCATCATCGAAGGACATGCCCGCCGCGACATCTTCGCGCATCCCCTGTTCTTTGGCTTCCAACGCTTCAGACTTGACCAGCGCTTCCATCGCAATCGCTTTAGGCACGACGACCACGCCGTCCGCCTCACCGATAATCCAGTCGCCGGGATCAACGCGCACACGAGCGGTCAGCGTTCCCGGCATACCGATGCTCACATCCAAGCCATTGATTTGCCAGCGATTCGAAGACTCAATCGGCGTCGTCCCCCGCGCACACGGCGTATAGTTGGGGATGACTTCCAGCCCCAGCCAGTCGCGGATCATCGTATCAATGACGATTCCACGCGCTCCGCCCTGTTGCAGCGCCCAACTGGTGATCTCACCAAACTTGCCCGCATGAGGTTCACCGCCCGTTTCGACCACGACCACGCAGCCGGGATACAACATCGTTCGCAGCTTGCCAAAATAGTCGCCCACCCACTCCGCGCCTTCCGAGCGTGGAACGGGATAGGCGCTGCCGCGAACGGTGATCGCCATGCCCGCCAGATGTCGATGCGGGAACAGCGGCTTAATGCCCAGATCGAGGCATTGATTACCATAGCCCATCGCATCGAGCGTATCGTACACGTTAGCGACACGAATCTTATCCCAACGTGCTTGCAGTTCTACAACGGATTGTCCCTGTTCAGACATATCGCTTATTCCTTAGCTAAAGTAAGTGTCGCCATTCCACATAAGAGTTTTCGCTACTTCGTCGTTCAGTTCGACGCCGATACCGGGACGTTCCGAAACCGTCATGTAGCCGTTTTCAACGAACGGTTGATCGCCAATGCATAGCTCATTCCACCATGGGATACCTAGAGCGTGAAGCTCCAGCACGAGGAAATTCGGCACAGATGCCATAACGTGACAGGCCGCCATCATGCCCAACGGTGATGAAACATTGTGCGGCGCAATCGGGATGTAGTGCGCGTCGGCAATGTCCGCGATTCGCTTACCTTCAGCGATGCCGCCCGCTTTAGCGAGGTCAGGCATAATCACGTCGCAGGCCTTGTGCGCGAACAGTTCCAGAAATTCAAAGCGCGTATATTGATTCTCGCCCGTGCAAATCACCGTGCTGCTAGACGCTTTTACCTGAGCCAGTGCCATCACGTTTTCCGCTGGAACAGGTTCTTCCAGCCACATCAAGCGCAGAGGTTCAACCGCCTTCGACAGTGTGATCGCGGACGGCAAATCGAACTGTCCGTGACAATCAATAGCAAGATCGACCTCATAACCGAGCGCGTCCCGAATGCCTTCGATCAAGCCGATAACGTGGGTCATCTCCTTCGCGCCGACAGTCCAGTTATATGGGTCGAGCTTGCCCGTGCCCGTGTTATCGACATCGAACTTGACCGCGCTAAAACCCTGCTCCACCGCTTCCAGCGCCTTATCCGCGTAAGCCTGTACATCGTCGCTTTCGCCCGCGTGACAGTCAGCATACAGGCGAATTTTGTCGCGGAACTTGCCGCCGAGCAGCTTATAGACGGGTACGCCCAACGCCTTCCCGACAATATCGTAGAGCGCGTTATCGATGCCCGTCAGCGCGAAGATCAACGGCGCTTCCGATGAGCCGCCATAACGCCCACTGCGGCGCAGCTTTTCGTAGATCAAGTTGACGTTGAACGGGTCTTCCCCGATCAGAAACGGCTTCATGTTGAGGATTGATTCTTTGGTCGCAAAACCCGAATAACCCGGCCCGCCGGAGTTACATTCGCCCGTGCCGAAAATGCCCTCGTCGGTGTAAATACGTACAAACGTCCAAACACTGCCCCCGCTGTGCATCTCTTGGCGTCCGATGACGCAGGCTTGTACATCGGTAATTTTCATGCTGAACCTTTTGCTTTGATGTTAAATTAATGGAGTCGAATGAGCGTTGCAAAATGTCTATTTTCGCAAACCAACCCCCTGTAAACGGCTGCCAGCATCAGCCTTTCACGCTGCCTGCCGTAAGCCCCTCAACGAGGAAACGTTGAGCAAAGATGTAAACACACACAACCGGAACAGCCATCATCAACGAGGCGGCCATAAGCTGTCCCCACGGATAAATATCGCCAAACACCAGCAGTTGTAAGCCTATCGGCAGCGTCTTGAGACGTTCGCTGGTGATGAACACGAACGCGAACAAGAACTCGTTCCACGCATTGGTGAACGCGAACAACGTCACCGACAGCAGCGCAGGCGCGGCCAACGGCAGCGTGATTCGCCAGAACGCCGTGAAGCGATTCGCGCCGTCGATCAAGGCCGCTTCTTCCAGTTCCACTGGAATCGAACGGAAATAGCCGAGCATCACCCACGTCGCAAACGGCATCAAAAACGTTGGGTATGTCAGGATCAGCGCGGCGTGTGTGTTGATGATTCCCAACTGCGTCAGAATGCTGTAAAGCGGGATGAACAGCAGCGATCCCGGCAAGAGATATGTAACCAGCAGCAGCGTGGTCAGCATTCGTCCGCCCGTGAACTTGAGCCGTGCTAGCGCATACGCGGCCAGCGCCGCAACAAACACCGAGATAGCGGTGCTAAAAAACGCCACGATGACGGTATTTTTGAACCATAGTAAGAATGGCGTATCTTGTATGAGTGAACGATATTGCTCCGTCGTCCACGGCTCCGGCCAATAAATCGACGTGTAACGCTGGATTTGAAGGTCGGTCTTGAACGATGTGTTAATCATCCAATAAAACGGGAACAGCACGAACAGCAGCATCGGCAGCAGCACCAGTAGGCGCATCCCTGTACCGAGCCTCTCGCGCTCAGAGCGTTTCATACGCGACTGCCCATATTTATCTACTGGGAAAATCGCCTTGAACACGCGCCCAACCGCATCCGACAATAGTTCAAAAGGTAGGAAGATCACGTCGAGAACGATTCCAAGCCCGCTGCCTATGCCATCAAGCACACGCTCCAAGCGGCTAACCTTCTGCACTCCACCGCTCTGCTGATCGGGGCGCATGATACGAGCCAGCACAAAGATAAACACCGCCATGATCGGAGCCATGCTGAACGCTGTCGCCGTACCCGGCCCGAAGCGCAAGCCAAGAATGGCCTTTTCATAGGCGAGGATAGAAAATACCCGTGTCGCTCCGCCGGGGCCGCCGCCTGTCATCAAGTAGATAAGCCCGAATGTATTGAATGTCGAAATCGTCGAGAGCAGCACCGTGACAATAATCACATAGCGCAGTCCCGGCAGCGTGACATGCCGGAAGCGCTGTATCGCGCTTGCGCCATCGACCTCAGCCGCTTCGTACTGTTCGCGGTCAATCGCTTTCAGTCCCGCCAGCAGCAGAATCACATAAAACGGGATGCCCTTCCACACGTTGACGGCGATCACGCTGGGCATGGCATAATCCGACAGCCATGCAACTGGCTCGTTGATAATGCCTAACTGCATCAGAATCGGATTGAGACCGCCGAATATCGGGTCATAGAGACTGCGGAAAGTCAGCGCCGTGACCACCTCTGGCACGATCCATGGCAGCAGCATGAATCCGGTCAAGACGCTGCGGTACGGGAGTTTGCTGTGAAGTATCAGCGCGATCCCCATGCCGACCACGAACTTGACCGCCACCGACCAGACAGTGAACTCCACTGTATTAGCAATAGTGGTTTTGAAGTCGCTGTCGTCCAGCAAACGAACATAGTTATCTAAGCCAACATAAACGTTCGTTCGTGTAATCGCGTTTCGGGTCGTCATGCTGATCGAAATCGCGTTGATGAACGGCCATAGAATCAGCCCTGCCATGATGATGACGAGTGGCAAAACAAACGGTAATGCTATTTTCCAGTCGCGCCCAAAAATCGATTCAAGACGATTACGTTGAGGGGCGGGAGCAGACTGGAATAGGTGTGCTGGTGGATTCAGCCGAACTGGTTCATCCATCGCTTTTATCTTTCATTTTCATCCGGTCTTGTGCGACGAGCGGCCCTTGTCGAGACAACAGCCACTGAACGGGTGGAATCAAAGCGGAGAGAGCGGCATGGCCGCTCTCTGCGTCGTTTCCAAACTTATTGCGGGACGCCGCCCTCTTCAAAGATTGCTACGATCTTGTCGTGCGCGTCTGCGACTGCTTCCTCAGCAGTCATACCGCCACTAACCGCGTTGGCCATCATCTGGCTGGTGATGCCCGCCGCGTCAATCGCAGCGATGAGCGCGTTCGGCGGCGCGGGGTGTGAACGCCCGTAATAAATGTCAGGATTGAACAGGATATCCCGCAGAACACCGAGGTTCGGGTCAGCCGCTATCAGGTCGTCCGTAAACAGGTCCGTATACGCGGGATTGAACAGACCGCCGCCATTCTGCGCCATCGGGATGATATTCGACGGATCAAGCAGGTCGATAATCAGTTCTTTCGCCACGTCGATATTCGGCGCGCCCTTGAAAATCGTCAGCCAGCCGTTTTGACCAGACTCCAGCCGTCGTCCATCCAACCCCGCAGGGTAGTGAAGGATCTGCGTATGTTCAAACACCGGATTATTATCTCTTCGGGCAGCACCATATACACTCGGTTGGTTGGTCGTGAGGGCAATCGTGCCAGCAAGATAGGCTTCGTTGTTGCCCGTATCCGTCCACGCCTCGACGCCGGGAGGCAGCATTGGAGCATACATCGGGTTCGTGTAAATGTCCGCCAGCCACGTCACAGCCGCTACAGCTTCCGGTGAATTGAAGGTCACGACCAACCCGGTCTCATCCGTAAAGCTGGCACCATGACCGTGCAGTACATTCTGGATCAAGCCGTGAGCGTCACCACTGCGGTTGATCGACAGACCCCAGCCCCAGACGTTGTTATCTGGGTCGGAGACGGCCAGCGCAGCATCGCGATAGTCATTCCACGTGGTAAGCGTATTGACATCGATGCCTGCCGCCTCGAATAGGTCACGGCGCGCAAACCACGCACCTGTCACGCTCATGAAGGGCACCGCATACCAGCGACCATCATGCTTGGCCTCGGCCTCCGCAATAGCCGGGACAACATTACCATACAGGGCAATCGCCTGTTCGACCAAGTCGGTCACGTCTTCAACGATGTCGAGCGAATACATCTGTGGGATGCTTAACTGGTGATAGCCGAGATCAGGCGGGTTTCCAGCCTGTACAGCAGCCAGCATACGCGCCGTAAAGTCGCCAAACAGTTCGGGGTTGGCTGTCGAAATATCGAGTTCGATACCACGACCTTCGGCCCAATTTTCGACGAACTCGCGGAACATCGTTTGGACGACTTCAAAATATTCGGTTCTGTGAATGACAGTGAGTTTACCCGCAGCGCCTTCCGGCAGTGGTAGTGGCGTCGGTGGCACTGGAGTCGCTGTCGGGTCTTGTGCAAGCGCAAGCCCATTGCCCGCGGCGAGCAAAGCGGCGCTTGCGCCAGCGCTTGTGCGTAAGAAGTTTCT
>JACMMD010000214.1 GCA_014379235.1 Anaerolineae bacterium | reverse complement strand
GGAATTGTTTCGCAACTAAATCAAACCCTCACCCTAAATCCCTCTCCCATACAAGGGAGAGGGACTTTACACCCTTCGCCCCTTGTGGGAGAAGGGCAGGGGATGAGGGGTAGAAAGAGGACAATAATGGAATATGTGGTAACGGGCGCGAGGCTGATTGACGGAACGGGCGCAGCAGCGATCACCGACGCTGCGCTGCATGTACGCGACGGAAAAATCGCATGGGCGGGAGCAGCATCAGCGCTACCCGACGATGCAAAAGGCGTGCAAAAGATCGACGCCGCCGGAAAGACGATCATTCCCGGCTTGATCGACGCGCATCTGCACATCTGCTGGAACGGGCGCGAGAGTGTGCTGGAACTGGTCAAGCGTGAACGGGACTTGATCGTGCTGGAATCGGTCAATATCGCCAAACGTATACTGGCGACGGGTACGACAACCGTGCGCGATGTCGGCGGGCATAATTACGTCGAGATGCATCTGCGACAAGCGATCAACGCGGGGCATGTTCCCGGCCCGCGTATGCGCGTTTCCGGCAAGGTGCTGTGCATGACAGGCGGGCACGGCTACTTCATCGCCCGCGAAGCCGACGGCCCCGACGAGATGCGGAAAGCAGCCCGTGAGCAAATCAAAATGGGCGCGGATACCATCAAGATGATGGCCACAGGCGGCGCGGCCACCCCCGGCCAAGATGTGATGGCCAGCCAGCTTACGGTTGAGGAAATGAAAGCAGCGGTTGACGCGGCTCACGCGATGGGACGCACGGCTGCGGCGCATTGTCATGGCACGGGTGGCATCAAGAACTCGATTCTGGCGGGCATGGACTCGATTGAACACGGCACATTCTTAGACGAAGAAACTGCCGATATGATGGTCGAGCGCGGCACGGCGTTCGTGCCGACGATTGGCGTGGCTAATCCCGATCTCAACGACATACCGGACAACGCGCAGAGTGAACTCAAACGCTTGCAGCCGATCTTGGCCAACGTTAATGTGGCGATGCGGAAGTCGGTTGAACTGGCGCGGCGTAAGGGCGTGTTCATCGGCTCCGGTTCGGACGCTGGCGGCAACCCTCTCAGCCCGCACAAGTACAACATGGCGCGAGAAATGGAGTTTTTGGTGGAATTCGGCGTACCGGAGATGGAAGCACTCGTAATCGCCACACGCAATAACGCCAAAGTGCTGCGTTGGGACAAAGAACTCGGCACGTTAGAGGCGGGCAAGTTCGCGGATTTCGTGATCCTCGATGCCAACCCGCTCGAAAACATCTCCAACGTGCGGAAGGTCAGCAGCGTGTACAAAGGCGGTCAGAAGGTCGTCGATCAGGGCATTGTGCTATGAGCAATATGGACGATGTGTTTCAAGTTATCGAGGATCGCCGCGAGGTGTATCTCGGCTGGCTGACCGAAATCTGCCGCCAGCCATCCATCGCCGCGCAGAATAAGGGCATGAAGGAAACCGCGCTGATGGTCGAGCGCATGTTGAACGACATCGGCGCTAAAACACAGCAAGTGCCAACGGCGGGCTATCCGGTGGTCTATGGCGAGATCGGCGGCGGAAGCGGAGCGACTAAGACCCTTTCGTTTTACGATCATTACGATGTTCAGCCAGCCGACCCGCTCGAACTGTGGGAATCCGCGCCATTCGAGCCGGACATCCGTGATGGCACGTTCTATGCGCGGGGTGTCTCCGATAACAAAGGCAACCTGATTGCGCGGCTGGCGGCGGTAGATGCTTACCTGCGCGCTCGTGGCGAACTGCCAACCAACGTCAAGTTCATCTTCGAAGGCGAAGAAGAAATCGGCAGCCCGAACTTAGGCGCTTTTGCCGAAGCACATCAAGACCTGATTCAAGCGGACGGCTGCATCTGGGAAGCGGGTTACTGCGACATTCAGGGGCGGCGCGAGGTCTATCTGGGACTCAAAGGCATCCTGTATGTCGAGTACCACGTCGAGCAGGCTAACACCGATATGCACTCGATGTGGGCGGCCATCGTGCCGAGCGCGGCGTGGCGGCTGTTACGGGCGCTGGAAAGCATCAAAGACGAGCGCGAACACATTCTCATTCCCGGTTTCTATGACCGCGTTGTGCCGCCGACGGCTGCCGATAAAACGGCCTTAGCCGAGATGCCGTTCGATGAAGCGGGGCGGCGGACTCAGCTTGGCCTCGATAGCTTCATCAACGGGCTGACTGGGCCGGCGCTGCTGGAACAGCATATGTTCCAGCCGACGGCCAACATCGCCGGCATCTGGTCAGGCTACACGAGTGAAGGCATGAAAACGGTTTTGCCGCACGAAGCCAACGCCAAGATGGACTTTCGCCTCGTGCCCGATCAAGACCCCAACGAGATTTTCGGGCTGTTGCAGCGCCATCTACAGGACACGGGCTTTGGTGATGTTGAGGTTAAGCTGCTGGCTGAGGAACATCCAGCGCGCACCGCACCTGACAACGCTTTCGCCAAGCTGATTATCGACACATTCAAACCCGCTTACGGCCATGACCCGATCATTTATCCACTCGTGCCGGGAAGCGGGCCAATGTACCAGTTATGCCAGAAGTACGGCATCCCAGCGGTATCGCTCGGCGTGGGCAACGAAAATTCGCGCAACCACGCGCCCAACGAAAACATCCATGTGCGTGATTTCTACAAAGGAATCGAACATCTCGCCGTGATACTTGACCGTTTCGGCACGGACGAAACATAGGTTATACGGTAGGGGCAAGGCACGCCTTGCCCCTACAACAGACATTATTTAACGAGTGGAGGAGGGTGTATTGCAGAAACTGCATCAGCAAAGTGACCCCCGTTTACACAAGATGTTTAGACACGGAGTAATGCGATGAACGGAAAAATTTCTCACAAGTTGTTAGCCGTACTTCTAACATTAGTGGTTCTGGTATTGGGCGTGAGCGTAGTAGCCGCGCAGGGCGAGCCTGTAGAACCTGTCGTCGTCCTGTCGAACGTGCAAGCCGCCGACCCGATTGAGTTCGAGACGACGCGCCTGCTGGTCGAAAACATGCGCGCCCTCGGCCTCGAAGTCGAACACCGCGCTATCCCTTGGGAACAGCAGTCGGAACTGGTGTGGTTCAGCCGCGATGCGTGGCAGATGACCGCGTGGCGCATGGTTGCCCGCCCGGAGCGTATGGATCCCGACGAATTCGTGTTTAACCTGTTCCACTCGTCTACGGCGGAAAATGGTTATAACTTCGTCGGCTACATCAACCCCGACTACGACGCTCTGGCTGAAGGTCAGCGCGGCGAAACCGATCAAGAAGCGCGCCGTGACATGATCTTCCAAGCGCAAGCGCTGATCGCGGAAGATGTGCCGTATGTGTTCGTGGCTCATCCGCAGCTTCCGTATGTCGTGCGTACCGACGTGTGGGACATCAACACGGTTGTCGATCAGCAGGGCATCGGCATCAAGAACTTTTGGTCGTGGATCGGCATGGCACCGCTGACCGACCAGCGCACGATCATCACCAACACGGGCGACGAGTTGGTGTCCATCAACCCGTTGTACATCGCTGGTGATGCCCCTTCGCGTGTCACTGAGCTGATCTGGGATCGCCTGATGCGTATCGGGCCGGATGGCTTGGCGCAGCCTTGGGCCGCTGAATCGGTGGAATGGACAGACCCCACTCACGTCACCGTCACCATCCGCGAGGGCATGATGTGGCACGATGGCCAGCCCGTGACGGCGGAAGACGTGCGCTTCTCGTTCCTCTCTCCGCAGACGGGCGAAGCGCCGATGTACGCGCCGTTTGTGGCCCGCATCTCGGACATCGAAATCGTTGATGACACGACACTCAATTTTACGCTGACCGAGCCTTGGGCGGCGTTCGAGGTTGCGGCGCTGTCCAAGCTCAACATCATCCCCATGCACATCTGGGAGCCGATCTTGGCTGATCTGGCGGATACCGAAGACAACGCCGAGAGCTATCAGGAAGAAATGCCGATTGGCTCTGGCCCGTTCAAGTACGTGGCGTGGCAGCCCGGCGAGTCGATCATCCTTGAAGCCAACCCCGATCACTTCTCGCCGCCTGCGGCTGACGGCTTTATCATGCGTATCATCCCCAATGCGGAATCGGCGCTCGGTCAAATCCAGACGGGCGAGATCAACGTGCTGACTGAATGGGAAGGCGATGCTTCGGTTCTGGCCGATGTGGTTGCGAACGATCCCACGCTCGAACTGTTCGCCAGCCCTGATCTCGGTTTCCGCTTCTATGCTTTCAACCTGCGCCTCGCGCCGTTTGATGACATCGCGGTTCGCCGCGCCGTGGCTCACACCATGCCGATTGAGGCGGTCATCGCCAACATCTACAAGGGTTACGCGGTTCCGGCGGACTCTTATGTGTCGCTGGCGATTGAATACTGGCACAATCCTGATCTGCCGCAGTACGATTTCGACATCGAAGGTGCGCGCCAGATTCTCGCCGACGCTGGCTATACATGGGACGCGGACGGACATCTGCTGATGCCCGCCGCGTAAAGATTGTTCGTCGTGTAGGGGCACGATATATCGTGCCCCTACCTAAGAACCCCTCCCTAAATCCCTCCCCGTACACGGAGAGGGACTTTGACTCCCCTTCCCTG
>JACMMD010000213.1 GCA_014379235.1 Anaerolineae bacterium | reverse complement strand
TGCCCGTTGGTGGGTGTCCGAACATGCGCGTGTAGCTGCTGATTCCAGCCTTCAACTGCCCGCGAATCGAGCTGTCGCGGCCCAATAGGGGTAGATAGCCATGCGTCGCGGCGCAGGTGGTGATCTCGATATAGCCTTCTTCTTGCAACTGGCGGAACGCGCCGATGATGTCGCGGTTGTAGCGCTGGTCGAACGACTGCTTGATGTTCTCGTACCACTTCTTGTACCACTCGGCCATATAACGCAGGTGCGGGTCAGCGGTGTCTACAGGAACTTCCGGTTCGGCGAAGCGTTCCGCGCCTGCGATCAACGAGGCATTGGGGTCTTTGACTTCCGCCTCGATGTCGGCGGCGCTTTCGATGATGCGTTCGGGTTCGTCTCTGTCCAGCGCGGCGGCCATGACGGCGGCGTTGATGTCGTCTTCGTCCAGTGTCTCGGTGACTTCAGGGTCGTTTAACTCGTCATCTTCGCTGACTTCGGCGGTCTCATCAACAGCCTCGAAATAAATCATATCTTTCTTGGCGGCTTCAATGCGTAAGTCAAGATAAGTGTCGAAATGTTCGAGTACGAGCGCGTCCGCAAGCTGCTCCGCCAGAATCGGCGTGATGCCGACGGTCAGTTTGAACTTAATGCCTTCCTCTTTGAGATCATAGAGTGTGTTCAACAGGGGGATATAAGTTTCGCTGGCGGCCTCGTGAATCCATTCTTCGCCGTGCGGCCACGTTCCAGCGAGACGAGCGTAGGGGAGATGGCTGTGCAGTACAAAAGTAAATGCGCCTAATGCGGCCACATGCGCTGCTCCTCGTTATCACCGTCGCCGGTGTGGTGTGCTTGCTTGACGCAGATTGTAACGATTCAGCGTAAGGGGAGCAAATCAGTAGATGGTGAGTTTCCGTAGGGGCGCAGCGAAGCATACGAAGTTTGCCTGCGCCCCCTCCAACGTTGATTTATGAAGCGGTTTGTCGCTGTTCGGCTGTCGTGCGCGCTCCCTCGCGGGTACGCTTGTTTTGATGTTCCGCAAGGAAATAGCTGCCGATGACGAATACACCAGCGATGATTTGCAATATTACACCCTGCCAAGTGGCAAACAGCCCGAACCACTGACCTGCCCAGTAAGGCAGATACACGCCTTGAATGGGGCTAATGGGCAGCCAGCCAATCGACTGCATGACGTGAACAGTGTTGCCGATCATCGTCAGCAGCACGAAGCCGATGAACACGCCCGTGACGACAAGCATTTTCTTATAGGGTAGGCGTCTTTGCAGCGAGAAGGTAATCACTCCGACGATAGCAGTACCGAGCAAACCGAGCGCCACGCCCTGTAAAACGACGATTGTGCCCGCTTCGACCACCAGCGATTGTAAGAACAGTACGGTTTCAAAGCCTTCGCGGTAGACGCTGGTGAAGCCCAGCAGCACCAGACCTGCGGTTTGGCTGATGGTAATCGCCGCCACGCCGCCGATCAATTCGCGTTTGCGGACGTGGAAGTTCGCCATCCAGCCGACCCAGTACGACTTGTGGAAGAACCAGTTGGTCACCAGCAACAGCACGGCGATTGCGACTATCGAGGTGATCGCTTCAAGCCGCTCACCCAGAGGCAGCAGCAACGTTAGCAGGTTGGTGGCAATCCACCATGTAATCGCCGTCGCCACGAACGCCAAAATCGACCCCAAAACCAGCGGGCGGCGGTAGAGTTTTTGCTCACCGCTGCGAAGGCTGGCTAACAGCGATGCTAGAATCAGCACCGCCTCAAGCCCTTCGCGGAAGACGATAATGGCCGCGTTGCCAGCGATAGCCGCCGGAGCGCTGCTGTTACTACCCAACAGAAGGCGCGCTTCTCCAAAAGCCGTTTCGAGTTCGGCGCGGGCGCTGCGAACTTCGGCAATCGGCGCTTGATTGGCTAAAAGAACCGACAATCCGGTTTGTTCACTTGTACCCTGCCAGAACAGGCTCTCGATACGCACAGCCATATCCGGCGCGAAACCGCGTAACCGCTGTTCAACGCCGAGTTCCAGCAGCGCATAGGCATCAAGACGCGCCGACTCTGCCAACCTGTAATCGCCTTGAGCGGCGGCGTTTTCGACCTGATCGAGCACCGACAAAATCACGTCGATGTCTGACTCGCTGGTGGTGTTCAGCCATTCCGCTGGCAGCGTGGTCGTCAGCAGTCCGTTGATCTGGTCAATGGTCGCTTGCAGTTCCGATGGTTCAACCACGTCGCGGATTTGCGTCAGCGCTTGCGCCAAAAGCTGTCCGATTTGGGCTGTTGCTTCGGTGTCATATCCGGCAATCGTCGTTTGCAAATCGGTAAATGCGGCGGTTGCGCCTTCGTGGAAGGTGAGCGCCTCCTGGATTTCGATGTCGCTGGTGACGATGCCATTGCGAACGCCACGCGCATACTCAATCGGCACGAGCATTACGAAGCGGTTGAGCTGTCCGGCGCGGCGGATGATTTCGCTCTCGGAAAGCGGTGCTGCGCGGAAGCCAGCGATGGCTTCGTTCACGCTGGTTTGAGCGGCGGTGAAGGCGGCATCATTGCCCGTCATGGCGGCATTTACCAATGTTGAAAACGCGGTGCGCGCTGTGGCTAGTGTGGTTTCGCCGCGCTGCTCACCGTAGGCCGCCGCGAGGATTTCAAAATAGCCCTGCGCGAGTCCGGCTTCTTCGGCGCTGCGGAGCGCGAAGTCGTTATCGTGCGCTTCCTGCACATCGGCTAACGCGGTGTTCAACTGTGCCTGATAGGTGTCGAGCAGGTCAGCGCGAACGGCGGCCAATACATCATCGGTGGTGATGCTCTCGTTTGCCAGCGCATTGACGGCTAATGTAGCATCCGCGCCGGGACGTGAGAAGCGCGTCGAAACGCGGAAGTCACGCAGTCGCAGCCAGCGTTCGGCTGTCATGCCATCGCCAAGTGTGATTGCTGAGTAGACGATTTCGCTGCTGCCGTTGAGCAGCCCTGTCCAAATCTGGCTGCGGGCTGCGGAAAAGGCCGCAGTATCGCCCTGTTCGACAGCTTCAAGCGCGTGGGCAAAAGCCTCGTTCATGGCTTGGTCGATGGCCGGTGAAGTGGTCGTAATGGTTGGGCTTAAATCGTCATGGTAAAGCTGCGCGGCTTCTTCGAGGGAAGCGGTGGCATTTTCGGTGTCGCCGCTCATCATGGCGATCTGCGTATTAAACAACGCTTGCCGGATGTCTTCCGCGACGAGCGGGGGATTAGGCTCGCTGCTGCTATCACTTTGCGCGAAAGCCGCCGGAATCAAAAATAAAACCGAGAGCAAACACAGACCGATGAGGATACGCCGCATAAAATCGCTGTCCTTAACCGCTACAAGTGGAAAATGTGGTGGTAGGGGCGCTTCGCGAAGCGCCCCTACTGCAATACATACTTATTCTTCCGGCAGGGTGATGTCCAACAACGCGGCCACCTGCGCGATTTGGCCGGTGATGGCCTGTGCGCGGCCCTGTGCTTCGCTGCCGAAAATGTCAGCTTCTTCCGCCGTGAACACACGTCCGGCGCGTTCTTCTGCGTA
>JACMMD010000212.1 GCA_014379235.1 Anaerolineae bacterium | reverse complement strand
CATCGATTTTGGCGAAGAAGGCGACCCCAAAGGCTTCTGTTGGGTCGAAGTGCAGCGCGGCAAAGCGCATTACCAGTTCATCGAACTGCAAACGCGCCCGTTCGTCACACTGCGCGCTGACCTTCGCCAGAGCGCCAACCCAACTGACGAAGTGGTGAAGCTCATCGGTAAGCACGATCTCAAAGAGGCGGTTGTGCGGGTGTTGGTGCAGCTTACGCTGGAAACCGAAGCGCGCTTCAATGAGGGTATCGTGCGTGATGTGCTGCGGCGGGCCAACGTCAGCCATATCGCCGTCATTCGCAAAGAGGTCGAGCAGCCGGATCGCGCTCGATTGGGCGCAAGCCCCGAAGGACTAACGCCGCCGGAACTGCTCGAACGCTATTTGATGAGCAAGGATGTTTTGCCAGAGCGTCGTCATGAACTGCTGGGCGCGGCGCAGGATATTTTCGACAGCGTAAGCGCGAACGAAAGCAGCTAGCATCAACACGCGCTAAAATTTTTAACATTATCCGCGTGACCTTGAACGCCGAGAAGGAAGGCCTTATGAGCCAGAGCAGTCTAGCAAAAGAAAACAATTTGGGGCAGATTCTTGTTTTCATCCTGATCTTAGCGGTGATTATCGGTATTGTGGTGCTGCCTACGATTTCCGCACAAGATGCCGAATCGGAAGCGGTGCGCGTGTGGTTCGCCAACCTGACCGATGGCGATGTTGTTGCGACGACGTTTCAAGTGCAGATGGCCGCTGAAGGCGTAACCGTCGCGCCTGCGGGCGAATTAGTGGAGGGCAGCGGACACTTCCACATTTTGATCGACAGCGACTTTGTGCCTGCGGGCGAAGTCATCCCGCGTGATGATTTGCACCAGCATTACGGGCAGGGCCAAATAGTCACCGAATTGACACTGCCGCCGGGAGAACACACACTGCGCCTGCAATTTGCGGATGGCGCGCATACCGCGCTTGAAGGCGACCAGTACCGCGATGAGATCAACATCACGGTTGAATAGATGGGTTTTGTAGGGGCGTTCAACTGAACGCCCTTATGCAAAACACGGGCGACACATAAGCGAAGCCGTCGCCCCTACAAAACCTATGTTTGTGACGCAGCACTCTAAACTTTGATGACCTTGTTGGGCGTAAAGCGCAGTGCTACCACATCGTCGTTAGCCCACTCGGTCAGCAGTTGATCGGCGCGCTCCTTCGTTTCGTAGTGGCGCGTGATCTGCTCCATCCAATAGTGGCCGGTTTCTTCAACCGAGAACTCGCCCTTGAGCGTATACCCTGCCAAGCCGCCGATCTCACCACCAACTGTGACTGCGCCCTTTGAATTGGCCTGCACCAACCGGACTTTCGCCGTATCCCTGTCGCTCATGAAGCAAATTTCGTCACCTTCCAGCTTGAACCAGATCGGGATAATCATCGGATAGCCGTTCGCGTCGATCAACGCGATACGGGCGAGAACGGGCTGCTGTAAAACGGCGCGAACCTTGTCGTCAAGAATCATACTATCTCCTCTGTGGCGAGAATTTTAGCGCTAATTCCCCGCGAGCGCTTTGCGCGCCGCTTCTTTGAACGCATCTATCAACTGAAAATAAGGACGCCCGCCGTAGCTGATACGCGCAACGCCGAGTTCCGCTAGCGCCGTTGACGAGGGCACATCGGGCATGACTAAGAGGTTCACGGGGATTGGCGAAGCATCACACAGCTTTTCAATGTACTGCGCGTTCCGCAGACCGGGAGCGAAAAATCCACTTGCTCCCGCTTCCGCATACGCGGCGGCGCGCTGTATGGTTTCTTCCAGATGCGCTTCGTTATGCGTGGTCGGATTGGTCATCAGAAAAACATCGGTTCGCGCGTTGATGAAAAATGGAACCGCCAGCTTATCGGCGGCTTCGCGGATGGCCTTGATACGCGCAACTTGATCTTCAACCGAATACAGGGTGTCATCACCACCGATGATCTGATCCTCGAAGTTGATGCCGACAGCGCCCGCTTCGATTACTTGAGTAACGGTCTGTGCGACTTCCGTCGGCGTTTTACCGTAACCGCTTTCAAAGTCAAATGTCACCGGAACATCCACAATGGCGATAATCCGTTTCAGGTTGGCGACTGCCAGATCAAGCGGCAGTTCTTCACCGTCGCCATAACCGTGTGCAGCGGCGGCGGCTCGGCTGCCTGTGGCAACCGCTTTCGCTCCGGCTTCTTGAACGGCCTGTGCGCTGCCAGCGTCCCAGATGTTGAATAGGATGATCGGATTGCCTTTGACGTGCAGGCTGCTGAATAGATTTGCGTTTTCGCTTTGTGTTGGCATGTGGTCGATTTTCCCCTTTTCAGTAAAGTACATCAGTCTCGCCGCCGACGGTAGAGCCACATTTGCCTTAGACACCGGGCCGTAGAACGGATATACTACTACCCATTAATAGAGACTCTTTGTTGCGAAAGGTTTTGTTTATGGTGCGCGTTGGCGTTGTTGGAACAAGCTGGTGGGCGGATGCAATGTATCTGCCCGCGTTACAGAACCATCCCGAAGCGGAAGTCGTGGCGGTATGCGGGCGCGATTATCAGCGTTTGAAAGAGTTCGCGGAGCGCTGGAACATCCCCAATACCTATACCGACTGGCGGCACATGCTCGATGCCGGACGGCTGGAAGCGATCATCATCGCTACGCCCAACGATACGCATTACCCGATCACCATGTGCGCGCTCGATTATGGGCTGCATATCCTGTGTGAGAAACCGCTCTCGCTGACCTATACGCAAGCCAAAGAAATGGCCGACGCGGCGGACGCGAAAGGCGTGGTCAACATGGTTCCCTTCACCTACCGCTATATGCCGACGACGCGCTACATCAAGCAGTTGATCGACGCGGACTATCTCGGCACGCCGTACCATCTCAATATGCGCTATTACGCAGGCTACGGGCGTGAGTCGAAGTACGATTGGCGCTTCGATAACAGCATCGCAGGCGCGGGCGTGGTCGGCGATCTAGGGTCACACTGGCTGCATGTGGCGCGCTGGATGTTTGGCGAAATCACCTCGATAAGCTGCCACCTTGAAACGTTCATCTCTCGCCCGAACCGTCCTGATGGCAGCGATTATCCGCGTGGCGATGACAGTGCGCTAATGACGGTCAAGTTCGAGAACGGCGCGTATGGCAGCCTGCAAGTGACGACCATGGCCTACGAGGGCACGAAGTTCGGGCAGACGCATCACATGGAGTTTCATGGTTCGTCTGGAACACTCTATAACTTCATCGACTGGGAAAACACGCAGCAGGTGAGGGGTCTCAAAGCAGGCGATACAGGTGGCGCGCAGGTGCTCGACGTGCCGGAAATAGTCTGGCAGGGAGCGCGTCAGGGCGATCCGGTAGATACCTATCACGATATATTCCGCAGCCAGAACCACATGACGCGCCAGTTCATCCACGCCGCCGCCGAAGGTAAGCAGGTTCAGCCCAACTTCCGCGAAGGGGCCCGAGTT
>JACMMD010000211.1 GCA_014379235.1 Anaerolineae bacterium | reverse complement strand
GAATAACACACTGCCTTCGTCCTGCTTCTCAAGTCCGGCAATCACTCGCAGAGTGGTCGTTTTACCTGAGCCTGTCGGGCCCAGCAGCACGAAAAATTCACCGTCATTGATCGAAAATGAAACATCGCGCAGGGCAATCGACTGCCTGAACTGCTTGGAAATACCTTGCAGCGCCACGTTACTCAAGGCGCACCTCCGGTCTGAGTGCCAATTCGGTTTTGGGATTAAAGAAGCGCACCATCGCGGGATCGAGGTCAAAGCGCACGGGTGTGCCAATTGCAAAGTTGGCCGCCTGACGGCTTGCACGCGCATGAACGAGGTCTGTGCTGCCGCCACTCAAAGCTAAGTGCAGCATCGTATAGCCACCGTGCAAGTCCGACGCATAAACTTCTGCCGTCATCGCACCCGCATCCGTGACTTTCGCCGCTTCGGGACGAAAACCCATGACAATCTGCCCTTCACTGCCGATTTCCGCGTTGAGCGCATACTGCCATTCCGGTGGAATTGGAACACGGTTGCCCCCCGGCAGATGAACCACGCCATCAGCAACGCGCCCGGAAAGCAGATTCATACCCGGACTGCCGATGAAACGCGCCACAAACAGGTTCGCTGGATTGTGATAGACTTCGAACGGCGTACCCACCTGCTGTACCACCGCCGCCGACATGACCACAATACGATCACCCATGGCCATCGCTTCGATCTGATCGTGCGTCACATAGACCGTCGTCGCGCCTTGATCGATATGCAAACGCTTGATCTCGGCGCGCATCGTCTCACGGAAATCCGCGTCCAGTGCGCCCAACGGCTCATCCATCAGAAAGGCCGCTGGCCTGCGAACCAGCGCCCGCGCTAACGCGACACGCTGCTGGTCGCCGCTGCTCAACGCGCCGGGCCGTGATTTCAGCAAATGCTCGATACGCAGCATCCGCGCCACATCTTGAACGCGCTTATCGACATTAGCGCGGTTCTCGCCCTGTGCTTGCAGTGGAAACGCGATGTTGTCCCGCGCCGTGAGATGTGGATACAGCGCGAAAAACTGAAACACGAACGCCACATCCCGATCACTGGGATGCAGCCATGTGACATCGCGCTGATTCAAGAAGATGCGCCCGCCAGTCACTGACTCTAAACCGGAGATCATCCGCAGCGTGGTTGTCTTGCCACAGCCCGACGGCCCTAGCAGCACGACAAATTCGCCGTCATAGATAGTGAAATCCATCGGGCGTACAGCGAAACTCTCGCCAAACTTTTTCTCGACTTGTCTAAGTTCAATCGTTGCCATTATTTATCCGCAAACCCGATCTTAAAAGTATTTCCGCTCATAGCGACTATTTGCGAATCGCGCCAAACGTAACGCCGCGCAGCAAGTGTTTCCGCAGCACAAACGTGATAATCACCACCGGAATGAGGAAGCCCAACGATCCCGCTGCGATGGTATTCCACTCGACCACGCCGCGCCCGATGACCGATGGAATAGTCGGCGGGGCGGTACGTGCTACTTCGGTGGTCAGCATCAGCGCAAAAGCATATTCGTTCCAAGCGAAGATCAAACAGAACACCGTCGTCGCCGCGATGCCGGTCATCGCCTGTGGCAGCACCACTTTACGGAACGCCTGCCAGCGCGTATAGCCATCGACCAACGCCGCTTCTTCATATTCACGCGGGATTTCGTCGATGAAACCCTTGAGCAGCCACACCGAAAACGACAGGTTGAAAACGGTGTAGAGAATAATCATTCCTATATGCGTATCGTGCAGTCCAATACTGCGGTACATGAGAAATATCGGAATAGTCACCACTACAGGCGGCAGCATACGTGTACTGAGAATGAAAAACAACATATCACCCGCGCCGGGGATGGTGAAACGGCTGAACGAATATGCCGCCAACAAGCCCAGCCCCACCGACAAAACAGTCGATGTTCCGGCGATAATCGCTGAGTTCAGCAAACGCCCAACATACTGACTAGGCCCGGTGATCGTCTGCCCACGCTGTCGCGCAATACACTCGGCAAAATCAGCACACGGACTGGCTTCATTCAGTTCCGCCAGATCATCGCTGTTTAATTCGCGGCGATCTGTGAGCAGGTTGACGAAACCTTCCATCGTTGGCCCGAACAACACACGCGGCGGAATCGCTACCGCGTCGGAGTACGACTTGAACGCCGTCGTCGCCATCCAAAACACAGGGATGAGCGCGATCACCGCGAACACAACAGCGACAATGGCCCGCGCCCCTCGCAGTGTGCGCGCACCCGGACTCACTTTATCTACGCGAATCGATTCGGCTACGGGAACCGCCGGCCCGGTTTGTTCAAATGTCGCCATTGGCTAATCCTCTCCCCGAACGCGATTCAGATAGCGAATGTACAAATTGCTGACCGCGATAATGATGACCAGCACAACGTAGGCTAACGCGCTGGCGCGGCCTGTGCGTAACTGCCCTTGAAAAGCCGTGCGATACAGATTCACAGCGACCACTTCCGTCGCGCTTCCCGGCCCACCGCCCGTCAAGCCCATCACCACGTCGAACGCTTTAAACGCTTCGATGCTGCGAAATAAGACGGCGATCAGCAGCAGCGGCGCGACCTGTGGCAGTGTGATACGCCGGAATTGAAACCACGAACTCGCCCGGTCAATCGCAGCGGCCTCGTAAAGATAATCCGGTATCGCACTTAAACCCGAAAGCGCCAGCAGCATCACGAACGGTGTCCACATCCATACGTCAACGATGACCACCGCCCACAACGCCAGATCACTTTCGGCCAACCAATCGGGAGATGTGGCCGGATTACTAAAGCCGATCAAATAGTTCACGATGCCGAAGCTCGGATTGAACATCAGCTTCCAGAATAGCCCTACCACCACAGGTGACAGCATCATCGGCACGAGCAGCAGCGTCGTGATAATTCCGCTCCCCTTAAAGCGTTCCCTCAGGAGCAGGGCCAGCCCAAAACCGAGAATGACCTGAATGCCTACTGACAGCAGCGCATAAGTTCCCGTTATTGCAAAGGATTCCCATAATTTCTCGTTTTGAAGAATGTAATTGTAATTCTCAAACCCGATCCATTCAGGTGCTGCACGGTCAATCACCGAATATTTGGTGAAACTGAGATAAAGGCTGTAGAACAGCGGAAAAACATTCCAAAGGATCAGTAAGATCATCGTCGGCAGGATGAATAAACGCTGCATCGCAACGTCACTCATTTGTCGGCGGCGGGGTTGTGCGCCTTCTCCACGCGGCGGGGCGCTGGTTTGGGCAGTGGTCATGTCCATTTAACGCTTTCCATTCGTGCTTAGAGTTGGGGAGGCGAACACGCCGCCTCCCCACAGACGATAAGTATTACTGGGCGTGAAAGCTACTCAATGTAGCCTTCGTCGCGCAAAAGCGCATCCCATTCCTCAGCGATACCGTCCAGCGTTTCTTGCGCTGTGCCTTCACCGCCGACGACGTAAGCGTGTAGGGGGTCTTTCGCTGTCAGCAGCAGGTCACCAAACACCGGAATGTTGAAGAAGTCCTTTACGAACGTCATCGTCTCAGCGAACGCCGCATTGTAAGGCGCGACTTCGAGGAACTCAGGGCTTTCCAGAACATTGATGTTGGTGGTGTAGCCACCGAGCGCTGCCCAGTCCGCTTGAATTTCTTCCTGTGCGAACCAGCGAATGAAATCAAACGAGGCTTGCTGACGTTCAGGGCTGATGTACGAGTTGATGCTGATGCCCTGACCACCGAGCGCCGCGTAACGATCACCGTCGGGGCCAGCGGGGTTAGAGAAGAAGCCTGTCGAATCGGCAAATGGATTGACTTCGGGGCTGGCCAGCGCCGGGAAGAACGCGAAGTAGTTCATCGTCATCACGGATTGGCCGCTGATGAAGGCCGCGTTCGTCTCATTGAAGAAAGCGTCACCCATGCCCGGAGGCGAGCAGCATTCGTACAGTTGGCGATAGTATTCCAATGCGGCAACAGCTTCGGGCGAGTTGACGATGCCCATGACGTTGCCGTTTTCGTCTTTCCAGTCGGCACCATAACCGAACAGAACATTTTCGTAGCCCATCACGAGGCCGTCATAATCGTCCTGTGTGTAGATGGCCGCGCCATATAGACCTTCGTCAGGGCGCGTAAAGAAAGTGGCAATCTCCAACAGTTCTTGCCACGTCGCGGGCACAGCCAACGGGTAGCCATATTCGGCTTCGAAGGCCGCCATTTCTTCAGGGTCTTCGAACAGGTCACGACGATACGCCCAACCATCGGCGTCGCCTTCCGTCGGATATGACCAGTATATGCCCGAGCCAGTCGGATACTCAGCATAGTATGTCAAGGCAGCAGATGTAACCGTGTCAACGATGCCCTCTGTCGTGAGGAAATCGGTCATTTCGACATAGTGGCCCTGCGTAGTCGCCTGACCAAGCCATTGGCTGTCGCCAACAACCATGTCAAAGCCTGAGCCTTGCGCGGCCCACTCTGCGGCAACGCGGTCAAAGTACGAACCCCAAGGCTCTTGTACAACATTGACAGTAATGCCAGTTTCTTCTTCGTATTGGTTGCCGATTTGCTGCAAGAAGTCCGACGGCGACCATTCCGCCCAAATAATCGTCAACTCAGTGATGTCTTCTTGAGCCGTGACCACGCCGCCATAAACCAGAGCCACAGTGAGGGTCAGCAGCACGAGCAGCCAACGCTTATTCTTAAACATCTTTCGATTCCTCCTAGAGTAGTTCATTAACTTAGACTTTTTTGAGTTCAGCAGTTCGCTTACGTGAATGTCGGCGCTCCTCTCCTTTCATCGTAGTTTGAGTTTCTTAAGCGTGGTAACAGTGCGCCGCAGCTTAAATCACGCTGGCCGCATTGCTTGGCTGTGACAAAATGGTTTGATAAACCATCGCCACGCCGCCCACGACAGAAGCATAAAAACCATGTCGCGCCAGAGCGACTTTCGCAGCGTTAGCGTTCCAACGTAAGGCGCGTTGTTGTAATTCTAATTCCACAATCGGTAACAAAAAATTGCCCGCAACGCTGAGTATACCACCAAATAACACCAGATCAGGGTTGAGCGCGTTCACTAGCGAAGCAATGCCCACGCCTAGATGATGCCCCACTTCTTCAAGAGCTTGCAGCGCCACCTGATCGCCAAGTTGGGCTGCGTCTACGATCAATGAAACCGTCAAACGGTCAAGATCGTTATCGACCATGCCGCATAAAACGCTCGGTTTGCCTTCATCAATTGCGCGCCGAACCTGTCGAAAAACGACGGATTGGCTCACGCAGGTTTCCCAACAGCCGACGTTGCCGCAGTTACAGCGCTCACCATCGGGGTACATCGTCATGTGACCGAACTCGCTGGCGAAGCCGGTTTTCCCGCGAACCACCTGCCCACCCCGTACCAAAGCCCCGCCCAACCCGACACCCGCGCTGATATACAGCACTTCGTCGTAGCCCTGTGCCGCCCCGAAAAAGTATTCGCCCAACGCGGCCATATTGGCCTCGTTCTCGACAAAGACCGGAACTTCTGGAAACGCCTCTTTCAAGATCGCCTTCAGAGGCACATTTTCCCAGCTCAGATTAGGCGCGAACAGCAGCATTCCGTCGGATTGATCGACGAGGCCGGGAACGGCTAACGCCACACCGAGCAGCCTATCGCAGCCTTCACACTTCTCGCGTCCAACAGCTATCGCTTGACGCAGCAGTGCAAGCGCTTGGTCGATAGTTTCTTGCTGACTGCTCTCCGGTTGAACCTTGGCCTTATAGCGCCAGATCACCTCAGCGGCGAAGTTCGCGCAAACGACGGAAACGAACCCGATGCCAATTTCCCCACTGACGATAAAGCCCGCTTGAGGGTTAAGTTGCAACTGCATTGATGGACGTCCAATGCCCGCCGAACTCAAACCCACTTCGCGCACAAACTGATGATCGATCAATTCGTTGATGAGACTGGATACCGTTGACTTATTCAAGCCTGTGATTTCGGCAAGCGCTGCGCGGGAAATAGGCGCATGTTCGCGCAGGCGGTTCATAATCAACGAAAGGTTGATCTCGCGCACTAACGCTTGATCGCCTGTACGGTACTGTGTTTCCTGCGCTGTAGGTTGTCCAGAGAGCGAGGGAAGTTTCGACACAAAACCTAATTCCCAAAAATAAATTTTGTTTGTTGCCCCAATCAACTAAAGATTGTAGCCAACAAAATAGCACTCGTCAACAATATCGCGGAGTAGTCTCTGGTGACAACCCCGTTCACTATTCCTGAATATCACGGTTCTCGCTAAACCGCGCCAGTTTCGCCTGAAAGCCCGCCCGTTCTAACACCTGTGGATTCACGACATTCTCCGGCACATTGCCCCGGGCCGCCCGCAGCATCCCGTTAGAAGTCGCTTGCCCTGTCATAATCCAAATATCCGTCGTCGCTGGCGACCAATGCGGCGTCACGATCACGTTATCTAGCTTGAGGAGCGGATCATCGACGGGTATCGGCTCAACCTCAAACACGTCCAGCCCCGCTCCGGCGATACGTCTTTCACGCAGTACATCAACCAGCGCCGCTTGATCGACCAATGCCCCGCGTGCGATATTGATGAAATAAGCTGTCGGCTTCATCATCGCCAACTGTGCCGCGCCGATCATTTTGTATTTGTCCGGCGTCAAGCTGGAATGCAAGCTCACGAAGTCCGACTCGCTCATCACTTCTTCGAGCGATACCAGTCGAATACCAAGCCCTACCGCCTGCATCGGGTCTGCGTGAGGCGAATACGCGATGATCG
>JACMMD010000210.1 GCA_014379235.1 Anaerolineae bacterium | reverse complement strand
GGCCGCGATGACGACGGCGGGCTGCTGCGACAGCGTGCGCGCAAGGATGATCTTCTGAATGTTGCCGCCGGAAAGGGTACGCGCCCGATCATTGGGCTTGGCTTTGATCTGAAAGTCAGCGATCAGGCGTTCGGCAGTCTGCTGTATCTGACTGTGCTTGAGATGTCCGGCGCTGGTGAACGGATCGAGGTTTTCGAGCGTCAAGTTCTGCGCGACGGTCAACTCGCCCACGATGCCCTTGAGACGATCTTCGGGGATGCGCCCGACTTTCATGCGGTTCATTTCACGCGGGTCACCTAATTTAACAGGCTGATCGTTGACCATCACGCTGCCGCTGCCGGGTTCGAGCATCCCGTTCAGGATGGAGACCAGTTCGCTTTGACCGTTACCCGCTACGCCCGCGATGCCTACTACTTCGCCCGCGTGAACATCGAACGATACATCGCGCAGCACATGAACGCCGCGCTTATCGGTGACGTTCAGGCGATCAACCGTGAGCATCACTTTCGGGTCACTGTGATGATTGACATTGTGGACTGCGGCCACAGTATTACGTCCCACCATCAAGCGGGCCAAAGCCGCCGGATTGGTATCGGCGGTGTTCTCGCGTCCGACGACCTCGCCCAAGCGCAGCACAGCGACACGCTGGCTGATGGCCATGGCTTCTTCTAATTTGTGCGTGATGATGATGACTGACAGGTGTTTTTGCTGCAATTCGCGCAGGATAGCGAACAGACTTTCGGCATCTTGCGGCGTGAGAACCGCTGTCGGTTCGTCCAAGATCAGCAGGCGGCAGTTGCGATACAACGCCTTGAGGATTTCCACACGCTGCTGCTGACCAACGGCCAGATCACGCACCAGCGCGTCAGGGTCGATACTGAAGCCGAAGCGCTGCGCGGTCTCGTTTACTACGCGGCGCATGGTGTCCCGACTGAGGACTGCGCCGCCTTCATTACCGAGTACGACGTTCTCCGCGACGGTAAAGGTGGGCACGAGCGAGAAATGCTGCGAGACGAAACCGATACCGTTCGCGATGGCGTCGGCGGGAGATTTGAAATGAACGGGTTGGCCGTCAATGAGGATTTGGCCCTCGTCCGGCTGATACATGCCGTAGATAACCTTCATCAGCGTGGTTTTACCCGCGCCGTTTTCGCCAAGCAGCGCGAGGATTTCGTTGGCGTTCACATCGAGGTCAACGTGATTGTTGGCGACCAGTGTGCCAAAGCGTTTGGTGATGCCGCGTAGTTCGATAAAGAGCATAAAAGTTTTCAGTAATCAGTTCTCAGTTGTCAGTAAAACGGATGCGGTAATGTAGGGGCACGATGCATCGTGCCCCTACAAATACGACTATTGTTATTCAGACGCTTCGACAAACTCGGCTGCCGCTGGCGAGGCTTCGTCAATCGATACGCGATACAGGCCGTCGAGGATTTCTTGCTGACGCGTCTCGATCATTTCGATCAGTTCAGCGTCGAGCGTTTCCTCGAAGCCATGCAGAGGAGCCAGCATCGCGCCGCCCTTGCTCATCATCGAGAAGTCTTTGAGGTCTTGCGCGGTATACGATTCACTGTTGACCTGCTCGATGATGTACTGAATCGTGGGCGACATATTCCACACCGGGCCGGTGACAACCGTGTCCGGCGCGAGTTCGTTCTGGTCGCTCATCATGCCGAACGCGGGCAGTTCGTTCTCGACTGCCGCTTCGATCACGCCGAAACGCTCCGCGAACAGCACATCCGCGCCTGCATCGACCTGCGCCAACGCTGCTTCTTTGGCGGTTGGCGGGTCGAACCAGCTATTGATGAACGTCACCAATACTTCGGCGTCGGGGTTGGCTTCTTCCACACCCGTGATGAAAGCGTTGACGATACGGTTGACTTCCGGCACGGGGTAGCCCGCGACGACGCCAATCGTGCCCGACTCGGTGAGGTTGCCAGCGATCAAGCCGCTGAGGTACGCAGGCTCGTGTATCCAGTTATCGAATACCGAGAAGTTCGGTTCGGCGGGGCCGAGGCCAGAGCCAAACACAAATGGGATTTCGGGGTGGTCTCTGGCGACACGGCGCACGGCCTCTTCGTTGCCGAAGGCTTCGCCAACGATCAGGTCATACTCGCCCGAATCGGCGGCTTCGCGCAGGGTGACTTCCATATCGCCCGCATAGCCCAATTCGTCGACCCATTCGAGGGTGATCTGTCCCGCTGCTTCGGCTTCGGTGAGCGCGGCCTGAATCACGTTTATCCAAGGTTCTTCGGCTGGTGTCGAGTAGGCGGCAAAAACGGCCAAAGGTTCTTCGTCTTGTGCGCTGACGACAGTGGGTAAGACCACCAGCATTAATGCCAGCAGCAAAGGCAGCACTCGATAGAATCTGTTCAACATGGGAATCCTCCGTATCAATGGTTATTGGCGAGTTCGATGGTGCGTTGGCTTAATGTGACATAAATCGCGCTCCCTAGCAACAGGAACTTGTCATTCGAACTGCGGAATGTCCGTTGCCAACCAGTATAGATCGCGGCTGTAAAGCATCGTCGCCAGCAGTTGATAGAGCATACTGCCTTGTACGATCATTCCATCTTCATCCGGCGTCGAAGATGGCAGCGCCCCGATGATACGGAACAGCGCCACTGATTTACCCGTTGATTCACTGGTGAATACACGCGGCGCGTCGATGGTGGCCTCGCGCCCCGCAACAAGCTCGATGTACGGGCGATCATAGCGTAAAGACGAGAGGTTGAAGAAGCGCTGCACCAGTGTTGCTCCGGCGGTTTCGGCGCTGGTTGCGTCGTTATAAACCAGCGCGATAACAGCAACCTGTTGATCGTCGATGATGACATCGGCAATTGTGGCCAATAAATACGGCGGAAGTTCGCCATATCCTCTCAACTCGTCAAGGAACTCGGTCAGCGCATCTTCATTGGTCAATATTCCGCTGTCGTCGCCAAACGGTTGAATCATCGAGGCTACATCGAACGGACGCAGCAGAGCAGCCTCGATGAACTGTGCTTGAATCAGCACGCCTTCAGAGGTAATCGCTTCGACGGCGGCACGGTAACTCTCGTCATCGGCCAGCGAGGGCCGTTCATCGGTGAGAGCTGCGGCGCTGGCTTCGATGGTGGCAATATCGGCGGAATCCACAACGTAATCAGGCGCGATTAAAAGCGGCTCACTGCGTCCGAGATGACCGCCAAAGGGGTTGCCGGGATTGTGCCCACGAAGGTTCTGCTGCAAACCCGTATCGCAGCCATCAGCCGGACACCATAACGTCATGCCATCGACATCGCTTTCAGTGTAACCGCGTGTGCTGTAAGCCGTGCCGATAGCGTCCGCGTCGAAGTCACCGGATAGTACGATACCGATACTCGGTGGCGCGCCAAAAAATAGGCCCTGCTCGATGTCGAAAAAGTCGAAGCCGACGAGTTCGGGCATCTCGCCAAGCTGCTGGAAATAGTCTCGAAAGTTTGGCGGGCCGCTGCCGGGTATCGACATCAACGCCAGTCTGGCCGCGTCATCTCTCGCGTCGAGCATCGCCATGAACTGGGCGTGGCTTTCGGGCTGTGCCGCGCCTTCACGATTTGCTAACGCGGCGTCGTAATCGGCATAGCCGACGGTGATACCTGCGCCGCGCACGGTGGCGTTATCTGGAACAAGCGCTAACATCTGCATGAGTGGGTGTTCGGCGACATCTTGGGCGAAAGTGAGGGGTGCCGCGAGAGTTATTGCTACGAGTAGTACGAGAGGGACAATTAACCAATTTGATTTGTTCAAGTTCGACTCTCCTGTTCAGTTTCGTTAAAGTATAGCCACATTTATGACGACTGCTCAACGGAGGATTGTTCCATGCCTGACCTGATCTTGCGCCACTGCCGCCTGTATGACGGTACACAAACCGACATCGCTATCGAGAACGGATGCATCACCAGCCTCGCGGCGCACATTGCCGGGACGGCGGCGCGTGTAATCGACTGCGCGGGTAAGCTGGTGACGCCGCCGTTCGTTGAGCCGCACATCCATCTCGACAGTGTTCTGGCAGCAGGCAAACCGCGCTTCAACGAGAGCGGCACGTTGTTCGAAGGTATCCAAATTTGGGGCGAATACAAGCCGACGCTGACCAAAGAGGACGTACAGGCGCGGGCGCTCGAAGCGCTCAAGATGATGGCGGCTAATGGCTGCCTGTTCGTGCGAACTCACGTCGATACCACCGAGCCGCGTTTGATCGCGCTGGATGCGCTGTTGGAACTGCGCGAGCAGGTGCGCGATTGGACGACGCTGCAAGTGACCGCGTTCCCGCAGGATGGCATTTATGCGCGTCCTGAAAACGAGGGCTTGTTGGAAGAAGCGCTCAAACGCGGGGCGGATGTGGTCGGCGGCATCCCGCATTACGAGCTGACCCGCGAGGATGGCGTTCGCTCCATCGGGCGTATCTTCGACCTTGCCGAGCAGTATGATCGCTTGATTGACATTCACTGCGACGAAGTAGACGACGACCAATCGCGTTTTGTCGAGGTGATCGTGGCGGAGGCCATCAAGCGCGGCGGCGGAGAACGGGTATCCGCCAGCCACACGACGGCATTCGGCTCATACAACGACTCGTATGCC
>JACMMD010000209.1 GCA_014379235.1 Anaerolineae bacterium | reverse complement strand
TGTCACCGTAATCAGGTAGGGGATGGCCAGTTCGAGCGGGCCGTTCAGCAGAAAATTGATGAACGCGAAATACAGCACCAGCCCTAACAGCGCCCGCCGTGACAGCAGATAACGAAAGCCGCCGCTGAACTCGCGCCAGAAACTACCCTGCGCCTCGCGCCCTTCATCGGACTGCGTGGGGCGCGGGATGCGTATTAGGCAGACCACCGTCACGGCGGCGGCGAACGTCAGCAGGTCAACGGCCATCACACCGACCACGCCGACGAACCGGAACAACAAGCCTGCCAGCATCGGCGCGATGATTCCGGCGAGTGGAAAAGCCATCTGGCGAATCGCGTTGGCCCGTTCGCGGCGGTTATCGGGAACGAGCATGGTGATTGATGCATCGGTGGCCGGGCCTTGCAGCGTGCCGAATATGCCCTGCGCCAGCGCCACCGCGTACAGATGCCACAGTTGAAATGAGCCAGAGACAAAGCTCAAAGCCAGCGCCAGCGTACACAGCGCGCCGCCCGCGTCGGCTAAGATCATTACATAGCGCCTGTCCCAACGATCTGCCAGAACGCCCGCGAAACTGCCGCCAACCATGCCCGGAATTTCCGCGAAGAAGGCCGCCATCAGCAGCGGCGTGGTTTCGCCCGTCGTGTTGAAAATGTAGATGCCCAGCGCAATCGTCGTCATGCGGCTGCCGATGAGCGACAGCGTTTGCGTGGCCGCCAGAATGTAGAAGGTCTGTAGATTAGGCATAGGTGTATGGGATGGTAGGGGCAAGGCATGCCTTGCCCCTACGAGAAATTAGCTGGTGGTTGGCGGTTGCAGAATCGGCTGTAAGATGAACCACACGCCAAGAATCAGCACGAAGATGGCATACAGCCGCTTGATGGTTTTCGCTGGCAGATTGAGCGCGATCTTCGAGCCAGCGAACGCGCCGAACAGCAGTCCGATAGCCACTGGCAGCGCCGCGTTGATGTCCAACTGTCCATTGTTGGCGTACTCGATCAGGCCGCCGATGCCCACGGGCAGCAGCAGCGCGCCGAGCGATGTTCCCTGCGCCAACTTCTGATCGAAATGCAGCAGGGTAATCAAAGCAGGTACGATAATCAGCCCGCCGCCGATGCCGAACATGCCCGACAGCACACCCGCGATCAAGCCGACGCCTAAAATGAGATACCACACCACTTTGACATCGTCGTTTTCTGACGGGGAGGGCGCGGCAGGCTGACCGCGTAGTTCGGCCAGCCAACTGCGAGGGTCAGCAAAGCGATAGGCTACGTATAGCAAGAACACACCATACGCCTGTTTAAGAGTGGTCGCCGGAATGCCAAGCGCGATCTTCGCCCCGAAGAAGCCGCCGATCATCAAGCCGATGGCGCATAGAAACGCGATGTACAGCTTGAGCTTTCCGGCTTGGTAGTAGTTGATGACCGCGAACAAACCCACAGGCAGAATCAGCACCGCCAGCGATGTGCCGTTGGCTTGAAGTTGCGTAAAGCCGAGCAAGATCAGCGCGGGCACGATTATCACCCCGCCGCCGATGCCGAACATGCCCGACAAAATTCCCGCCGCCAGCCCGATTATCAGCAGCAGCACGGGAGATATAGTTGGCATTAGTAAACTCCGTTCAAAAGCAAAAGTTTGCGTAGGGCAAGGCGCCTTGCACCTACCGTTATATCCAGAAGGCTTCTATTGGCTGCAAACCTGTATTATAATCCGAGCCGTTATGCAAACTGATACTCAACCGCTCACGCGAGATATTCTACCCGATTTTCACTTCCTGTTGATCGCGCCCAATCTTGGCGGGGAATACCTGTTCGACGCGGCCCGCGATTACTGGGAACGCTATCAGCCTACCGTCGTCAGCAACTTCGACCTCATTCGCCTGATACCCGAACAATTTACCGTTGCTGTGACCGTCCTTGCGCGGCGCGATTTGGCCAGTCAGATCGGCGCGGGGCTGGCGGAGTTTCGCCCTGAAGCGTTATTTGACCCGCTGGTGTACGACTTTTTCGAGGACGTGCGTTCAGCGCTCGACCAACGAGCCGCGCTCAATCAGCCGTTCGGCGTACCGCTGACTCCGACGCAAACACCCACAGCCGCCGCTACCAGTGCGCCCGTCAACCCGACGCCGGGAGCAATTGCCACCCGTCCGCCGGGGGGCTTCATCACGCAGACGCCAACCAGCGATCCCTTGCAGCCTGCTCTGCCGACGGCATCGCCCACCGCCACCGAGACGCTTGTCGCTCCCCTGCCAGTTTTGCCATCGCCAACCATCGGTATCAGCGCACCAACTTTGCCGCCGCAGACACCGATGCAGCCCACGCCCGGCCCGATTGTTGGCAGCTAGATAAGTGCCGAGTGCTGAGTTCTGAGTGAAGAAGTACGGAGTACAAAGGTGAAAGGTTCGAGGCACGAGGTTCGAGCACAAGAAGTTCCCAATTCAAAAGTGAAAATGAAATTGTTCTTCCCTGTCCTTTTGTACCCTTGTGATATTTTTTCGCATTGGCTGATGGCTGAAATGCCGTACTCGGCGCGCTGACGGCTGAAAGCTAACCGCTAAAGGCTAACGACTACCATGCGACTTGACCAATACGAATGGTCGCGTAATCCACGCGGCCTGCACGTCAAAAATGCCCTGATTACGCCGCTCACGCACTCCCACTGGTCGGAGACGCACATGGGTTGGGCCAAGCTGGTGGATTCGGCGGGCGAATATGTCGATGACGCGGCTACGTTTTTGTCGATGGGCATCACGCCGATTGTGCGTCTGTACGAGCCGCGCTTCGGCGCAAGCCCGTTCAACGCCCGAATGCGTGAACGCATGGACGCGCACATCAGCGTCGGCTCGAAGTGGTTCGAGCTGTACAACGAACCCAACCTTGGCATCGAGTGGCCCGGCGGCGTCAATATCGACTGGCGCAACCACGATGGCATCATTCGCCCGATGATGGATAACTGGCTGGTGTGGGCGGAATATACGATCAGTCGCGGCTGCTATCCCGGCTTCATCGCGCTGGCCGAAGCCACGCCTGACCCACTGGCCGCGACGCGCTGGATGG
>JACMMD010000208.1 GCA_014379235.1 Anaerolineae bacterium | reverse complement strand
GCCCCGGCTGCTGCTTGAGTTTGCTGACTTTTTCCGCAATGTCTCCGCCTAAAAACACGGAAGGCTGCCACTCGTGAGACGTCATGGTATTCGAGGCGACGTACTTGGTCGCTGGATTGACGCCCGGCCATACGTCCGCCTGTTGTGGCCAGTGCGATGACCAAATTTCAAAGGTTTTGCGCCCTAACAACAGATCAAACGGCAGGCTCATCTGCTTATTCATGACGGCTCCACTAACATCGTCAGAAAATGGAGCTTGCCACCCGCCATACGCGAAGCCACCACTGGTATCTTCCTCTGGCCCGCCTCCGGCTTGTATGACACCATCAAGGGTGATGAATTCGAGTACAATAACTTTTCTCATGATTGAGTTCCTTCAACATCTGTGCGACCTTTAGGGTAAAAATAGCACATATGTTCAAAGTGTGCAAATTAGACTACGGCTCCTGCGTCTCTTAACCGCTAGTAGACGCAGGCGAAAAGCCGTCTCAAGTTTGCATTGAGGCGGCTATTGTATTCGCATCGCTTGTCGAATCCCGATGACCGATGGCTTTGTAATGGCTGATAACTTTCGGTTTGACAGGTCCTATTCGCGCATGATAAGCTCAACGCAACAAAAATGAATGGTGATTGTGTGCCCGTATAATGTGGAGCACATGACGGGGGAAGTCCGGTGAAAATCCGGCGCTGTCCCGCAACGGTAATGTAGTGAAGTTTCACTATTAAGCCCGATTACCCGCCTTCACCTTCACTCGTGTTGAACCTTCGCGGATAAGGGACGAGTGTGAGTGCAAGGCCATTTGGGCCCTCACCACACAGTTCCCGCCACATGGCGGGTTTTTATTTTCGTTCCCGCGAAAAACTGTGCCGACGAGGAGAGGCCGCAAATGCAAAACCCCAAACCCAACCGTTTCCAATGGATCACGTCGCTGTGCCTGCTGTGCTTATTGGTGTTGACTGCGCCCGTTATCGTGGTCGCTCAAGATACCAATATCACTGATGGCTGCGTGACTGATTATGATACTGCCGTCGATTATTTTCCCGACAAAGCCGAGTTCGAGTATGCGACAGGCGTTGAGGTCGAATACTTCAACAACTATAAGGTTGTGACCGTGCTGCAACCGTGGCCCGGTGCCGATACCAGTTACCAGTATGTGCTGGTTCAGTGCGGCACGCCTGCGCCAGCAGTCACCGATTTCCCCAACGCGCAGGTGATCGAAGTGCCGATTGAGCGCATCATCAGCATGTCGACGACGTTTTTGCCGCCGCTCGACAGTTTGGGCGTGGCGGATACACTGGTGGGCGTGGACGAAACCGACTTTGTGAGTACCGCCAGCGTCCGTGAGCGCATCGTCTCTGGCGAAGTAGTTGAGGTCGGCGGCGGCGCGGATGTCAACGTAGAACTCACGCTCGACCTTGAGCCGGATGTGGTCATGACGGACAGCTTCGGTAGCCCGGAATATGATGAGCATCCTAAACTGCTTGAGGCGGGATTGTCGGTGGTCATGAATGGCGATTGGGTAGAGACCGAGCCGCTCGGTTGGGCCGAATGGGTCAAGTTCATGGCGCTGTTTTATAACCGCGAAGCCCAAGCCACCACGTTGTTTGACGACGTTGAGGCGCACTACAACGAACTGGTCGCGCTGGCCGCCGATGTCAGCGAACGCCCGACGGTGATGACTGGCATTCAATACGACGGCATCTGGTACACGTCCGGCGGGGACAGCTACTTCGCGCAGATTCTCGAAGATGCAGGCGCGGATTACCTGTGGGCCGATGACTCAACAATGGGCAGTCTGTCGCTTGACCTCGAAAGCGTGTTAGAGCGGGCGGCGGATGCCGATTATTGGGTGAACGCCAATCAATTCTGGTTCTCGCTGGATGACATCGCGGCGGAAGACGAGCGCTACACTGATTTCGCGCCGTATCAAAATCAGACCATCTACGCCAACAATGCGCGCCTGAACGAGTTCGGTGGCAACGATTACTATGAGTCGGGCGCGGCTCACCCTGACCAGATCCTTGCCGATCTCATCAGCATTTTTCACCCCGACCTGCTGCCCGATCACGAACTGTTGTTTTATCAGCAGTTGCAGCCAGCAGCGTAGATTATGTTTGGTAGGGGCACGATGCATCGTGCCCCTACAGGCGAAGCTAAGGCATAACTATGGCTCAAACAGTTCTTTCAACCGCGCAGGAGCGTCGTTCCGTGACCAGCATCGTACCCCGTTTACGGGTGCGGCGCTGGCCGTTTGCGATCTTACTGGTGCTGCTGGTGGGGGTGTTCTTCCTGAGCCTGATACTCGGCTCGGTGAACATCCCGCTCGATAATGTCGTGCGCGTTCTGCTTGGCGGTGAGGCTGATCGCGCTTCGTGGAATACGATTGTCATGAACGTTCGCCTACCACGAGCATTAACGGCCATACTGGCTGGGGCGGCGCTGGCGGTCAGCGGCTTACAGATGCAAACGTTGTTCCGCAATCCGCTGGCTGACCCGTTTGTACTGGGTATCAGTTCGGGCGCGAGCGTCGGCGTGGCGCTAGTGGTGCTGGCCGCGACGGGCACAGTTGGCGCGGCGCTGGTTTCCGGCTTAGGGATTTTCGGCCAATTCAGTGTGGCGATTGCTGCCAGTCTCGGCGCAGGTGCGGTCATGGCGATGGTGCTGCTGGTGGCGCGCAAGGTTCAAAGCCCCGTAACGCTGCTCATCGTCGGGCTGATGTTCGGCTATGCCACCAGCGCGATTGTCAGCCTGATGCTGTATTTCAGCATCGCGGAGCGCATTCAGGCTTACATCATGTGGACGTTCGGCAGCTTCGGCGGCGTGACTTGGGGGCAGTTGATCGTGCTTGCGCCGATCATTCTGGCGGCGTTGGCGCTGGCGATGGTGCTGGCTAAAACGCTAAACGCGCTGCTGTTGGGTGAGGCTTATGCGCGCACGATGGGCGTCAATGTGTGGCAGGCGCGTTTGTGGATCATCATCAGTTCGGCGCTGCTGGCGGGAACGATCACGGCGTTTTGCGGCCCAATAGGCTTCCTCGGCGTAGCTGTGCCGCACCTTTGCCGAAGCCTTTTCAATACATCTGACCATCGAACGCTGATCCCGGCGGTGACGTTGATGGGCGCGGTTATCGCCTTAATCGCGGATTTGATCGCGCAAGTTCCCGGCAGTCAAACGGTGCTGCCATTGAACGCGGTCATGGCGTTGGTGGGCGCGCCTGTGGTGATGTGGGTGATTCTGCGGCGGCGTCATTTACGGGCGGCGTTCGCGGCATGAACGATGTAGTACTACAAACGCACGATCTCGCTATCGGCTATGCGCCATCGCGTCGAGAACGGCGCATCGTCGCGCAAGACCTCAATCTGACGCTCACGGGCGGCGAACTAGTGTGCTTGATCGGGCCGAACGGCGCGGGTAAATCGACACTGATGCGGACGCTGGCCGGGATGCAGCCCGCGCTCGGTGGGCGAGTGCTGCTGCTCGGTGACGAGGTGGGCGCGTTGAAGACCAACGAGCTTGCACGGCGCTTGAGCGTCGTACTAACGGAACGCATCGACGTAGGCTTGCTGTCGGTGTTTGAACTGGTGGCGCTCGGACGCTACCCGTATACCGAATGGTCGGGCGCACTGAACTCGCACGATGAGGACGTGATTCAGTGGGCGCTGAAAGCAGTGGGGGCGGCGGCTCTGGCAAATCGCAGCGTGGGCGAACTCAGCGATGGCGAACGGCAAAAGGCACTGATCGCACGGGCATTGGCGCAAGAGCCAGCATTGATGCTCTTAGACGAGCCGACGGCTTTTCTCGATCTGCCGCGCCGCGTGGAAATCATGCGAACACTGCGCGAATTAGCCCGTTCGACAGGACGAGCGATTTTGCTGTCAACACACGACCTCGATCTAGCGTTACGCAGCGCGGATCGTATCTGGCTAATGCCGCTAGGTGGTCAGTTGCAAACAGGAGCGCCCGAAGACCTCGTATTGAGCGGCGCTTTCGAGGCAGCCTTTCGCGGTGAAGGCGTTGACTTTGATCGGGCGACAGGTTCGTTTCGGGTGAGCAGTCGCAATGGTGCGCGTGTCATCCTCACGGGACAAGGACTTGAGGCTGTGTGGACGGCGCGGGCATTGGAG
>JACMMD010000207.1 GCA_014379235.1 Anaerolineae bacterium | reverse complement strand
GACCTTGCCGAAGATCGCAACCGTTTCGGCGCATTGATGGCTGAGTTGGACATCACGCAGCCGGATGGCGCGACGGCGCTCTCCCGCGATGAAGCGCTGGCCGCCGCCGAAAAGGTTGGCTATCCGGTGCTGGTGCGTCCGAGCTATGTGCTTGGCGGGCGTGGTATGAACATCGCTTTCGACCCGGAAGGTTTGACCGACTGGCTGGATAACCATATCACATGGGGCGGTCATCCGGTGCTGATTGACCGCTTCTTGGACGATGCTTTCGAGGTCGATGTCGATGCGCTGTGCGATGGACAGCTTGTGACCATCGGCGGCATCATGGAGCATATCGAAGAAGCGGGTGTTCACAGCGGCGATTCGGCATCTGTGATGCCGCCTTACAAGATCAGCGCTTATCACATGGAGATCATCCGCGAATATACGCAGCGCATCGGCGTGGCGCTCGGTGTGAAGGGGTTGTTCAACATCCAGTTCGCCATCAAGGACGAGATCGTGTACGTGCTGGAAGTCAACCCTCGCGCCAGCCGTACCGTTCCCTTCGTCAGCAAGGCGACGGCTGTGCCATTGGCGCATTACGCGACGCAGATAGCAACCGGAATCATGCTGGCAGACATCGGCTTTATCGAAGAACCGAGCATCGATGGGTTCTTTGTAAAAGAGGCCGTGCTGCCGTTTCAAAAGTTTCCCGGTGTCGATGCTCGCTTGGGGCCGGAGATGCGCTCGACGGGCGAAGTCATGGGTCATGCGGCCAGTTTCGGACATGCGTTTGCGAAGGCGCAGTTAGCGGTTAGTGGCAGTTCAGGGCTTCCGCAAAGTGGCACAGCGTTCATCAGTGTGAACCCGTTTGATCGTGGAGCAGTGGGCAAGATCGCGCGCGATTTGCATCAGTTGGGTTTTAAGCTGGCAGCTACAGTGGGAACTGCCGAATGGTTGACCATGCTGGGCCTGCCTGTGAGTGTGGTGAAAAAGGTAAGCGATGGTTCGCCGCATATCGTTGATGCCATTCGCGCTGGTGAAATCGCGCTGATTATCAACACGCCGCGAGGTGGTCAAGCACACTACGACGGGCGCTTGCTGCGTGGCACAGCGCATCTCTATGGTGTGCCAATAGTGACAACACTGACGGCGGCTGCTGCAACGGTACAGGGAATACGCGCGCTGCGCGATAAGCCCCTGAAAGTACGCAGCTTGCAGATGCATCATCACATCGAAAAGCCTGTTTGACATTCTCCTGTGACCGTCATATAGTGGCCGATGGCGGTAACCTACACGGGAGAATGCTCGATGGCCAACATAACGCACTCCGAACAGCTTGAGCAGTCTAGCAGCGAAGCGCCATTCTTACGGGCAACGCATCGGCGGTTAACCGATCAGCCGATGCGCGTGGTATGGCGCTTCGTTTTCGCCACATTAGGCGGTTGGTTGGCGATGGGTGGGTTGATCTACGCTATCTTTCAGTCAGGAGAGCTGTACAACGCCCAACGCTTCGGTGGTGCCGTCACTATGGGACTGACCTTTGGTGCGATAATCGGCTTCTTGGCGCTGATAGCCGGTGAGTATCCTTCCCGGTTAGGCGGTTTGTGGCCGCTATGGGGGCGTTTAATTGTTTGGGGTGTTCTCGGCAGTTTATGGGGAACACTTGCTTGGGCTGCTTATAACGTCTTTTTCCTAAACAATGCCGAACCGGAATGGGTTGTGATGCTCTTCGGCGGGGTTGGTCTAGCACTCGGCTTTTTGATAACCGCGCTGTTCAATTTGCCGGGTTCGTTGGCGGTTGTTGTCACGACCATCTGCACCTACATCCCCTTATATATCACTTTCCAGAGCTACTTTGCTGACAACGGCGGTACGGCTGCAATTGTATATTTCAGCCACCCTACTCATATTTACACGATTGCCCTTCCCTTTGCGCTCGTTATCGCGCTCGGCGCTCATTTGCGGCGGTTGCTACGCGGGCGCGAATAGGCGAAACGTGCGTTTGACATTTACCCACGCTCCGCCCTATATTTCTGGTTGTGGATAGGAGCGTGGTGAATGGCGGATATAAGGACCTTTGATTGGGGAAGGAAAGGCGCGGATAGAGCAGTACGCGCTTACAACAATGCGCGGCGAACGGCGACATGGGAATATCTCACCTTTGACCCACTGCGGATAATGTGGCGCTTTTTACATGCCGCGCTCAGTGCGTGGTTGGCGATGGGCGTGTTTATCTTCATCAGTTACGATGCCCGATTACCCTTGCAGCGCTTTGCCAACAGCATCATGGTGGGACTGACCTTTGGCGTGATGTTCGGTATGCTCGTATTGATCGCGGGCGAGTACCCGATGCGGTTAAGCACGCTGTGGCCGAGGCCGAAGCGGGTGGTCATCTGGGGCATACTCAGCGCAGTGTGGGGCGCGCTGACGTGGGGCGTTTATCATTTCTTCTTGCTCTACCGCACGGAAGCCAGTTGGCTGATGCTGCTGCTCGCGGGTATTAGCCTCGCGCTTGGCTTCTTCCTGACCGCGATATTGAACCTCTCGAAATGGATAGCCGTACTTGTCACGGTGATTAGCATCTACCTGCCGATTTATGCTGCTTATCAACGTTTTCTCGATCCGACATGGCTACGTGGTTGGCCGCTGGATTTCGGGCCGATCCTGTATTTTCGCCAGCCGAGCGACGTGTTTATCCTCGCCATTCCTTTCGTGCTGCTGCTGGCGTTTGGTGGACATTGGGGATTGGTGCGTGGCGGTAACTGAAACGCAGCATACGCTTCACCCGCTAAAACGCCGCCGATGGCTGCGGTGTGCGCTTATCGCGTTAATCGCGCTGATGGTGTTGGCCATTGGAGCGCTCTATGTACTCTATCGCGCTATCGAGGGTTTAGGACACATGGTAGATTTTATGGTTCCAGTTGTAGCTAACCATGAGGTTGATGATTTAGACAACATGCTTGGCTTTTCGCTGCCAGAAAACGTAAGCGATTTTCATAGCACGTCCTACAGTTTTATGCAGGAGCGGGTTATCGGGATGCGCTTTTCATTTCCTGCAAATGACCTAGATGAATTTACCATGTTGTTGGGGTTTACTGAGCCGCTCGAAGCAGGCGTTAATCCAACGGAAAATCATAACGATCTGTTTGCGAATGAGGATTGGTGGCAAACAGAGGATACGAACGTTTCGGTTGGTGGGACGTTCTCCGAATGGAGTGCCGCGCAAACCTACTACGATTTATTTGTCGATCAGACCGATCCGGCGCAATATATCGTGTATCTGGTGGTTGTGCAGGGGTAGCTATGGATAATTTGATACAAATTGTGTGTGAAGAAGTTGAGAAATATGCGGTTGGTGGTAGAGGAATGAACTTCATTGCATTTCCTGTGCTTGACGATATTCGGCAAACTTATACAGTAACAACTGTGAATTATCCGAAGCGCGATGAATTTGCCGATGTTATCGTTCTGGCGCGAGTGGTAGGCGATAAGGTCATTATCGAAGCCGATGCTACGGATAAGCAGCTCGTTGACGCGCTCATTCAGCGCGGCATCCCACGCGAACAGATTGTTCTCGCCTATCTTGGCGAACCGATACCTGATGCCGAACGCTTTAAGCTTTAACTCTCCGGCGGAACTTCATCTCCCACTGATAAATCTACAGGATGGTAGTCGGTGAGGATTGAGCCGCCGATGAACTCGCGTAAGAGTGAGGTATCGGGGATTTTAGTCTCTTGCTCTGCGGTGAACGGCACGACCCAACGAATGAACGACAACAGACGGTTGGCCTCGATGTGCGCCAGCGTACCCGGCTCAACCTGCTGTAGCAGCGGTTCGGCAACCGGGCGCAGCGCCGCTAATTCATACACCAGCGCCGAGTTAAACATCGCGTCGGCGTTCTCTTGATACGGGAAAATGTTAAGCTTTTCGCCGCGTCTGACGCTCGGCCAACGATCTATGGTCGCGGCGGCGTTATGACCGCGATGCGTGGCGTCACGGACGAGGCGGCGCAGTAAACCCACGTCGGTGGTGGGGACGCGGTTGTGCGAGTCGATGTTCAACTGCGTCAGCGCGGACACGTACACGCGATAGATACTCTCCGGCGGAATATCCGGTACCAGAGCCGGATTGAGGCCGTGAATACCCTCAATGATGATGATCTGGTTCTCGGTGAGCTGTGCCAGTCGCCCCTCGACGCTTTTGCCAAGCACGAAATCGAAACGCGGCATCCGCACTAATTTGCCGCCCATGAGTTCGAGTAGGTGGTTATTGAACAGCGGCAGGTGAATCGCTTGCAAGGCTTCAAAATCGAAAAGGCCGTTCTCGTCCTTTGGCGTCAGATCACGGTCTACGAAGTAGTTATCGAGTTCGAGCGTGAATGGTCGCAACCCATGCGCCAGCAGTTGAATGGCCAGCCGCTTGGCGAAGGTGGTTTTGCCCGACGACGACGGGCCAGCAATCAGCACAAGGCGCGTACCCTGTGAGTGATGGCGCTCGTAAATGTCCGATGCCATGCGCGCGATCTGCAGTTCGTGCAGCGCTTCGGCCACCAGAATCAACTCACCTACGCGATTCTCACGCACGATACGGTTCAGCCGCCCGATGTCCTCGACCTTCATGCGGTCTAGCCAGTCGTCGGCCTGATTGAATACTTTCGTAAGCTGGTTCGATGGTTCGATGTCGCGCAGCAGCGTGGGGTTTTCCTTGCGCGGATATTGTAGGATGAAGCCGCCGTTCAACTCAATCAACCGGAAATATTGCAGGTAGCCAGTCGATGGCAGCTTGTAACCGTAGTAATAATCAGCACGACCACGCAGCGTATACATAGCCAGTTCTTGACGTTTGCGCTGTTCCATGAGGCGGATTTTGGCGTCTTCACCGCGAGACTTGAACAACGCCAATGCTTCATCGAGCGGCATCATTTTCTTGGTGAGGGGATCGTCAGCGGCAACGATCTCGCGCATGTGGGCGTCTAGCTGTTCTAACTCGTCGGCGCTGAGCGAGGCGCGATTCAGCAGCGTGCAGTAGTAACCGCCATCCGGCACGGCATAGCGCATACTTACGCTAGTACCCGGCCACAATTCTCCTAGCGCAGTCACCAACAGCATGACCAACGAGCGGCGGT
>JACMMD010000206.1 GCA_014379235.1 Anaerolineae bacterium | reverse complement strand
GCAGGCGATTGCGCTCGGCGCGGATTACATCATCCAGATGGATGCCGACTTCTCGCACCAACCGAAATATATCCCCGAATTGATCGCCGCGGCGGCCAACAGCGATATGGTCATCGGTTCGCGCTATATCAAAGGCGGCAGCGTCGATGAGTCGTGGAGTTTTTTCCGCGTCGCGCTGAGTTGGTTCGCCAACCGCGTCTATACGCCGACGATTTTGCGTATCCCTGTTCACGATGCGACTGGCGGTTTCCGCTTATGGCGGCGTGATACCCTCGTCGGCATGAATTTAGACCGCTTTCGCTCCAGCGGCTATGTGTTTCAAGTGGAACTCACTTACGTGGCGCATCGACTCGGTTTCAAGATCGCCGAGATACCGATTCACTTTCCTGATCGGGTACGCGACATCTCTAAGATGGACTTGCGTATTCAAATCGAAGCCGCGCTGCGCGTGTGGCAGGTCTTGGCGCGGTATCGCAGCCTGACCCCCACCGCTCGCCGTACTGAGGCTTACAGCGTCAGTGTTGGGCCAAGCCAATAAGCGGCGTGTATTCATTCATCGCTGCCATTTCGCACGCTCTGAGGGGGCGCGTTCCAACGCGAAAACACCATCGCCGCCATGTCTAGCCACTTCGAGCAAGCCCGTATCAGCCAACTGCTTTCCAGCTATGGGCCGGATGAACCGCCGCGCTTGCCGCTCGGTTTTGGCGATTATCTATCGCTGCTGTGGCGGCTGGATTATCACGCCAACGATCTCGGCAGAGTACGCTACTATCGCCGCGCCGCTGATGCGCTGACTACCGGGCTGGGTATCCGCGACAATATTGTACTGCGCTTCATCGAACACGCCCAACCGGGAGACCTTTATTCGCAGTTGTCGAACGTGCCTTATCGCGGTTCGCGGCGCTTGGTGGATGCCAATGATCGCAAATCCGCTATCGCCCAGCTTGCCGCCTTGCGAAACGACATTATGCGCGTCGGCAATTATCCTAATCAGTGGACGATGGGCTGGCCGGGCAGCGGCATAGAAGACACCGCCATACGCGAGCGCGTGTTCGCCGTGTTATTTACTGCGCTCCAAAGCCAATACGGGAACTTTGCGCGGCTGCTTCTGGTGATCGACATTGTACTCAGTGATTTACTGATCGACGGGGAATTGGGCGAAGAAATCAGCCTGCATCAATTGGTTGTCGAGTTCGGTTTCCCCAACCCGCACGATGACCGTGTGCGACAGAACTTTTACGAAGGCTGAGAGCGATCAAGCCTCTCAGCGAGAGCAAATATCCCTCGAAAGAAAACAGCTTGTCCCCAGAAGTAAAGTCTTCACCACTACAAGAATCGTTCAAGTTCACCGTCCTCTTAGTCGAAGATGATAGAGACTTTCGAGAATTTGTCTCTATCGCATTGGGTACGATGAATTGCAATGTCGTCATAGCTGACAACGGAGTAGAAGCGCTGCGCCGTCTCGATGAAGTCGCGCCGGATTTGATTATTTCCGACGTGATGATGCCAGAGATTGACGGCTACGAGTTGCTCCAAGCCCTACGCGCAAACCCACGCACCACAGATATTCCGATCATTCTTTTGACAGCGAGGGGTAGAGAAGAAGATATTGTTTACGGGTTTGAATTTGGGGCCGATGATTACCTTGTCAAACCGGTTTCGTTGGCGGAACTGAAAGCGCGGGTCAAGGCAAAACTGGATCGCCCCCCAATTCCGGCAAGTCAACTACGCCAAGATCGGCGCACAGGACTGCTCAAGCAGCAGGCTTTTATGGAAGAAGCTCAACAAGAGCTTTCCCGCTTAGAAGTTCGAGACAAGACGGGTTACCTGGCATGTATCGGCCTCAGCGAACTCGCTTCGATGAAAGAATTTTTCGGCACACAGGTCGATGTGCCCGTGTTCAGGCAGTTGGTCGCGCTGACCACCTTTGACGCCCTACCCTTGGAGACGATGGGCTACGGCGCGGACAACCATATCCTGCTGTTGCTGCCCGAAGTCTCCACCGAAGAGGTGCAGAAACGCCTGCGCTTGCTTACGCGGCGCGTGGCCAAGCACAAATTTATCGTGGATGACGAGCAGCTACGCCTGACACCGGTCATTGGCTTCGCACCTAGCGAAGCAGGGGATTCAGCAGAGCAGCTTTATGATCGGGCGCTGGTTGCCCACAGCCATGCCGGGTTGCAGCTCGATCTCGAACCCGTCGAATACCGGCCCTTGATGGGCGAGCTTGCTCACCAAGCTAAAGTCAAAACCCAAGCGATGAAAAAGATCAGCCTGCGGACAAGTTTGGCGCGCAACGGGCGAACTGCTATTCAGATAAGCGTCACCCTGTTTATCGGATTGGTGCTGCCATTTATCATTTACATGGTGCTAGGCGCAGTCGGCTTCGATATCAGTCAAGAGGTTTATTTCCTTGTGGTCATTGGACTGCTGGCTACCGCCGTGTTGATCTGGTGGGAAGGCTTGAAGTCTCTGCACCGCATTGATCCGCCAGAAATTCCATCGGATGAGTATCCAGCGGCCAGCGCGATCATCGCGGTTTATCTGCCCAACGAAGCGGCGACCATCGAATCGACCATCCATGCTTTCCTACAGCTTGATTATCCCGGCCCGCTGCAAGTGATCCTCGCCTACAATACGCCGCGTGATATGCTCATCGAGAAGGTGTTTCAGGAAATCACACAAAGCGACAGGCGCTTTACGGCGATTCGCATCAAGAACAGCACATCCAAAGCACAAAATGTGAACGCCGCACTAGCCTCGGTGAGCGGTAAATTTGTGGGTATCTTCGACGCCGATCATCACCCCGACCCTGAATCGTTCAGACGTGCATGGCGCTGGCTCGCCAACGGTTATGACATCGTTCAGGGTCATTGTCTGGTACGCAACGGCGCTTCGTCGTGGGTAGCGCGCACCGTAGCCATCGAGTTTGAAGGCATCTATGCAGTGAGCCATCCGGGCCGCGCTCGTCTGCATGGGTTTGGTATCTTCGGCGGCAGCAATGGTTTTTGGAAAACTGACCTACTGCGTGAAACGCGAATGCATGGTTTTATGCTCACTGAAGACATCGATTCAACATTTCGGGTGCTTGAGAGAGGCTATAAAATCGCCTCTGACCCATACTTGATTTCCCGCGAACTCGCGCCGACCAGCGTCAAAGCGCTCTGGAATCAACGGATGCGTTGGGCGCAAGGGTGGTTTCAAGTATCGCTCAAACAAATCCTGCCCCTGCTGCATTCATCAAAGTTGTCTCGTCAGCAGAAAACTGGCATCCTACAGCTTTTAGTCTGGCGAGAAATATATCCTTGGCTGTCGTGGCAAATCTTCCCGATTGTGTGCTATTGGGCGTGGTCGGTGGGCGGTTTCCATCGCATCGACTGGTTTGTACCAATCCTTGTCATCACGACAATCGTCACACTGGGTACTGGCCCAGCACAGCTTATTTTCATCTGGCGCGTGGCCGATGAAGCGATCAAGCAGCATGGACGCTGGTTCTGGTCGTATCTGGTAGTCAG
>JACMMD010000205.1 GCA_014379235.1 Anaerolineae bacterium | reverse complement strand
TGGATGAAGCCGTCGAGCAGCGCGACAAGCTGCGACAGAGCGGGCAAACGCTGGTTTTCACCAACGGCCATTTCGACCTGCTGCACGCTGGTCATCTGGATTATCTGCAAAAGGCGTGGGCGTTGGGCGATGCGCTGTTCGTCGCGGTGAACAGCGATGCCAGCACCCGGCGGCTGAAAGGTGCGGGTCGTCCGCTGATTCCGGCGTTTGAACGGGCGCGACTGCTGGCAGCGCTCGAACCTGTGTTGGCGGTGCTGATTTTCGATGATGCGGATGATACCGCCGATAGTCTTATACGCGCTTTGCAGCCCGACATTTACGCCAAAGGTGGCGACTACGAAAACAAAACTCTGCCGGAGCGCCCAACTGTCGAAGCCTACGGCGGGCGAGTGGCGTTGATCGACTATTTGCCCGATCACAGCACGTCGGATTTGATCGCCCGTATTAAGGCCCTGCCGTGACCGACCATATAGCATTGTATTTTTGTAGGGGCATGGCATGCCATGCCCCTACTGACGACAGCCTTTTATCATGACCGTCGATACTTTACCCGCCAACGTGCAACCTGCAACGGTTGAAGAAGCGGCGGCGATTGAAGCGGCGCGCCAGCAGGACGAAACCAATGTCGGCGTAGCGCGGGCGACAGGAGTGCTGGCGCTTGGCAACGTGGCCAGCCGTGTATTAGGGCTGGCACGGGAGATCGCGCTGACGAATTTGTTCGGCGCGTCGGGCGCGGTGGATGCTTTCAACGTGGCGATTATCGTGCCGAAAGCACTGTACGATCTGCTCATCGGTGGGCACGTCAACAGCGCCTTGATTCCGGTACTGAGCGCGGTTGCCGCCAAACAAGGCCGTCAGGAATTATGGCGTTTAGTGTCGGTGCTGCTGAGTTTGACGACGGTCATGCTGGCGGTGTTGGTGCTGGTGCTGGAACTGTTCGCGTCGCAGATCGTCGGCTTGGTGAGCGGCGGCTCGGATGCTGAGACGCTGGCGCTGGCGGCTCACCTGCTGCGATTGACCGCGCCCGCGCTGATTTGCCTGAGCTTGTTCGCGGTGTTGAGCGGCGCGCTGTATGCGCTGCGTTCGTTTATGTGGCCTGCGTTCGCCGGAGCGGTTTTCAACGGCAGTATAGTATTAGGAACGGTGCTGCTCGCGCCGCAGTTACAGGTTGTGTCCATCGTCAGCGGAGCATCGGTTCAATGGGCGCTGGCGCGTCCTGCGGCGGGTATTACAGCGGCGGCCATCGGTTGGCTGATCGGTTCGCTGGTGCAGTTGGCGCTGCAAATGCCGGGCCTCAAAGGGGCGCGGCTGCGGCTGACGCTGCATTGGCGGCATCCGGCCATTCGCCAGATCGCGTGGCTGTACGCGCCGGTGATGTTCTCGCTCATTATGGATACGCTGGTGATTCGCACATTCAGCTATAACCTCGCCAGCCAAACGGGTGAGGGTGGTATTGCCTATATGGGTTGGGCGACCACGTTGATTCAGTTTCCGCAGGGGCTGGTGGCGACGGCCATCAGCATCGCTATTTTGCCGCCGCTGGCCGCACAGGCCGCGTTGACCACGCTTGAAGGCGCGCAGGCGTTCAAAGATACGCTCGGCATCGGCTTGAGACTGGCTATTACCTTGATCGTCCCAGCGACGGTGGGGCTGTTCGTGTTGGCCACGCCGATCATCGACCTGCTGTTCGAGCATGGCGCGTTCACGGCGGGGGATACGGCGGTGACGGCGATTGCGCTGCGGCTGTATCTGGTGGGGCTGCCGTTCGCGGCGCTCGATTTGCTGCTGGTGTATGCCTTCTATGCGCGGCAGGATACGCTGACACCGGCCTTGATCGGCCTGTTGAGCTTGACTGTTTATATGGTGATCGCGGTGGCGCTGCTGCCACGTTACGGATTGTTCAGCCTGATGATCGCGGACAGCATGAAGCACATCGTCCATGCGACGGTTTCGGCTTATTTTCTACGGCGGCGTACGGGCGGATTAGGTCAGCAGCGATTGTTCCTCACTAGCACGAAAACCGGAATCGCGGCGCTGGCGATGGGCGTGGTGGCTGCGTTGGTGTTGCCTCTGCTGGCACGGGTGATCGGCACAGATGGACTGCTGTCTGAGCTGTCACTGGTGGTCATTAGCGGCGGCCTCAGTGCGGCGGTGTTCCTTGTGCTGGCAGTGCTGCTGAAAATCGACGAACTGCGCTGGCTCGGCGGCTTGATGCGGCGGCGCTTGGCGCGCTAGCTACCAAGCTTTGGTATGCAGCGTATAAATCGGCAGCACGGTGTTCTCGTTGACTCCCGGCGCGGGGATTCGCACACCGTCCCACGATTGATAGACCACCAGATAAATCGGGCGCGTCGTCGTGGACAGTGTGAGCGGAAGCTGCAATTCGCGTTCCTCAATATAGAAGCGTTCCGGCGTCCAACGGCTGGTTTCTGACGGATCATCGGGCGAAACCAACTGCGGCGCGCTGTCGGACTGGGCGATGACTTCGCCGTTTCCATAGATATGCAGCGCCACGCTGTAATCGAACTGCGGCGGCTCATCTACCGACCACCATAAGCGTAGGCGAATGCTGTCCCCTTCGCGGCGAACCAGCAATCCCGGTGGCTCATCAATCACATCCGCGCCGTGAAAGCGCATCCCGTTCTCGAACAGCGTACCCACTATATCGGGTGGGCCTTCGTATAAACGCAGCAGCGAAGTCGCCGGGCCGCTGAATATGCCTTCGATGCGATTGTCGCGGATGGCGTTCAGTGTGTCGGGGTCTTCGCGGTCAACCGTGCTGAGATACCACACGCGGCGATCATATAGGCGTGGGTGATCGAGAATGGTGAAGCCCTGCGGAAAGAACACCTGAGCAAAGTAATCGAACGCTTCGCTCTGGATACAATCGCAATAAGGATTATGCCAGTTGGGGTCGATCACGATCACGTCACCCCACTGCGCGTGTTCGGTCAGCCATTCGAGGCTGCGGCCCAAGCGCGGCTCGGTAGTCGTGAAAGCGTTGAGGCGAATAGGTGTGAACAGCATCAACACAAAAAAGACGAGGCTTGCCCATTGCAGCAGGCGCGGCGTGTAGGACAATCCCCAAGCAAGCCACAACACCAGCCCAAGCACGACGAACCAACTGTAAATCGGATAGTACAGTCCCAGATAATCATCAAACAGATACAGCAGTACGGGAGTCAGCGTCCACAGCAGTACGCCGATGGTTTGCGCTTTTAGTGGACGCTGCTGCCATATCAGAAACGCCGTCGCCACCACAAACAGCAGCATCCAAACGGCAGAATCCTGATGAATGTAGCCGCGATAAAGGCCGCCCAGCGCGGGCAATATGTCGCCTAAATTCTGCCCAACGTTTTGGGCGCGTTGGCTCACCACCGTGGATACGCGCAGCATCTCCGGTAGAGCCACCGGCAGGGCGATGAGCGCGGGCAGCCACCAGCGCCATACGGCGCGACGGTACACCACCAGCGTATACAGCCCCAGCAGCGCGAAAGGAAAGATCGACGTGTAGGATGTGTAGAACATCGCCGCCAGCGTCAGCGCTAATGGTAGTGCGCGACGCAAACGCGGACGATCAAAATAACGTAGCGTCAGCCAGAAGGCCAACGGCAGCAGCGAATACACAAGAATGTAACTACGCAACTGCGTAGCGAAAAAAGCGCTTAAGGTGATGCTGCTGTAGGCCAGCAAAGCGATCAGCGCCGATTGTTCGCCCCGAAGACGATGCATCACGCGATAAACAAACGCGCAGCCGAGCATGAACAACAGCACCGACAGCAAGCGCAGCGCAATGGGATGCAGCCCGACGAAGGATTTCCAGAGGTAAACGACGCTGGCGAATCCCGGCGGCCAAGTGGTTTCCAACGCGACATTCACAGGTGTACCGAGCGTTTGCCAAACAGCCCATACCTCATCGGTATGTAATTCCCGGTCAGTCAGGCTTAGTGTAGAGATTCGGCTGGCGGCGATGAGCAAGAACACAAATGTCGCACCGAAAAATGAACGCCAACGGGCAGCATTTTGCATGAATGGTGTCCTTAGAGTGGAAGCTCTATCAGCCTATATATCTAAGATCGATATATACGCAGCATGTGGTTTGCGCCGCGCAGAAATTCGTAATCGACGCGCACCCGTTCGGCTGTCCAGCTCTGCGCTTGTAGCGCTGCAATGACGGGCGCGACGTGAACCGATTCACGACTGTCGAGGTCGAGCAGTGGAAAAATGCGCGCTTCGTTGGCGACCCGGCACATCTCTTGAACGGCGGCGATGTGAAAGTCGGTGCTGAAATGGTCGCTGTACAGGAACAGAAAATTCGAGCATAAGGCCAGATCGAAACTTCCTTCATCGAATGGCAGTTCGGGCAGGCTGGCGTCGATGTAGCGCCCTTCGCTTTTGCCCTGCTCTAAATCCGCGATGAACTGGCGCATAGCATTGAGGCGCGCATCTCGAACGTCATCGAGGCTTTTGAAATGTGTCCATACAAAACTGTCCATGTTCGGGCGCATCTGGTTTAGAATCACCTGCCACGTCTCGTTGACGCGCTGTTCGATCTGCGCCGCGCTCATCGCGTAGATCGGGTCAACGGAGATGACCTTGCGGCCCTGCGCGCTGGCTTCGGCGTTGAAGCTGGCCGGGCCATCACTACAGCCAAGAATGCGCTCCTGCAAGTCGGCATCAGTCAGCGCGAACATGCCGACATATTCGCGGAAGGAACGCCCCCAAGGTTTTACATCGTCATAGTTGATAGGCATGGCGCTGTTTGCTCATGTTCTATTTAAGCGAGGGCAGTGTACCGTGCTTGAGCTTAATGTGCTATTTATCTAGCCCATGAGAATCGCTTGAGTGTTTGCTCTGCTGACCTATGCCCGATGGTAGTATTGACGCATAGGCTTGTCGTTAGTTCAACGTGGATATTGTAACGGGCGTATGACATTGGTGTGGTTGAAACGGTTCTCAGTAAAGGCATTGTTAGGCTTTGCGCTGGTGTCGGCGGCTTGTCAGCCGGATGGCGTTAGTCGGACGGAAACGCTGCTCGACACTGCCAGCGTCAACGGCACACCGCAGATCGCTGATTCGGCGGATAGCGAGGGTAGTATCACTATCGTTACCGCCAGTGCGAACGCCGAAACTGGCGGTAGCAGCGAGACTTCTAGCCTCACCCACGAGAGCGAACAAGATTCCCATTGGGTACAAGTGAACGTCGAAGGCGTCGATGTTGGTATTCGCAGTCCCGAAGGTTGGGAAGTCGCCACTACACAGTATGGCGTCTTGCTGGTGGAACATACGCCGTCGATTGAACAGGGCGGCGCGTTCGACGGTATTTTGCTGCATATCTTCGTGCCGAATATGGAAGATGTCACCATCCCGACAGCGACGATGGATGACAGTAACCGTGCATGGGCGATGTTGAATCAAGTGGTGCAGAGTCCCCACTATGTTGGACATGCAGCGGTGAGCCAGCCGACGGGCTTCGAGTGGGATGATTACGACGCGGCCTACTATACGCTCAACACGGGTGATGGCTATATGACGCTGCTGCTGGCCGTGGCCGTGCCGCGCACCAATCAAATCGTGGCCTGCTGGATGAGCGTGGCTCAAGCCGAAGCGCGCCGGATGCGCCGGATGCTGCCCAGCCTGCTCAACGGGCTGACGGTCAACGGCGTGACGATGAATGGTGCGGCGCTGGAAGACTTGCCGAATCCGCTGGTGTTCCCCGTTTTTGACGAAGATGAAACTTCCGATGCAAGTCCTGTCGCAAGGCGCTGAACGATCCTACGTGATTTCTACGTGACCCGTGCTATGTTGGATGCTACAATTAAGATCAGTACCGTAGGGCGCGATGCATCGCGCCCCTACCAATCTGTCCATTATTTGAAAGACAGAGCAGCGAATGTCCTCGTTTCCTGAAAATCCGCAGATGCTCCCGCCGCAAGATTATGAGTACCCTCAGCCGCGTCCGGCGTTCAATCCTTGGTGGATTCGCGTTCCGGTGCTGTTGTTCACCGGCCTGATTTTGATCGGGCTGCTGCTTGGCGGGTTGGTGGCGGCGTTCGAGGTGTATTTTCAAGACAAGATCATCCCTAATGTGTGGTCGTACAACATCAATCTGGCCGGGATGACCGAAGATGAAGCGGTGCGGGCGCTCGAAGCGCGTTTCCGCTATGATGACGAAGCGATTTTCACCTTCAACGATGATGCTGGTGCGCGCTTCTGGCAGATGACGGCGGGCGAACTGGGTGTCTCGTTCGATGCCGAAGCAACGGCGGCTCAAGCCTTCGCTATCGGCCATGATCGCAACATCTTCACCAGCATGTTCGATCAGGCGAGTACGTGGTTGAACGGCGTGAGCATCGCGCCGCAGGTGACTTACGATCAAAGTGTCGCGCTCAACAAACTGGCGACGCTGGCGGGCGAGATCGACAGCGCTCCGGTTAGCGCGACGCTGACGATTGACGGTTTGAACGTCAACACGACGCCGAGCCAGATGGGGCGCACGTTGGATGTGACGGCCACGCTGTCGCAGTTGGATGGGCTGTTGATGGGTCTCGACACGGGCGCACAGTTACCATTAGTGATTCTCGACAGTGCTCCGGCGATTGCCGATGCGGAAGCGGCGGCGGCGCGGGTTCGGGCTGCGCTGGCCGGGCCGGTACAGTTGGTGGCGCAGGACGCGAACGGCGCTGCATTGGGGCCGTGGGTGGCTATGCCGGAACAGATCGCCGCGCTGCTGGTGGTTCAGCCCGCGCTCGGCAGCGATGGCACGTATAACTATAACGTGAGCGTGAATGTCGATGCGTTTCAGTCATTTCTGCAAGAGCTTGCGCCGGGACTGATCGTGCCGCCGCAAGATGCGCGTTTCCATTTCAACGATCAAACGCGCCAACTTGAAGTATTCGAGCCGGGTGTCAACGGGCGCGAGTTGAACGTGACTGAAACATTGGCGCGGGTCGAAAGCGCGATTTTCACAGTGGGCGAACGGCGTGTGCCGATGGCCTTCAACTACACGCTGCCACGTTACCATGACGACATCACCGCGCTTGATCTCGGCATCACTGAAATGGTTTCGGACTCGACGACCTTTTACGCGGGTTCGACGCAGGCGCGGCGTGAAAACATCGCGCAGGCAGCGGCGCAGTTCGACGGCGTGATTATCGCTCCCGGTGAGGAGTTCTCGTATAACGATATTCTTGGGGAAATCAGCCCCGAATCGGGTTACAGCGAAGGTTTGGTGATCGTCGGCGGGCGCACGGTGCGCGGCGTCGGCGGCGGGGTGTGTCAGGTCAGCACGACGGCTTATCAGGCGGCGTTCTACGCGGGCTTCCAGATCACCGAGCGTTGGGCGCACGGCTATCGCGTAGGCTATTACGAGCGCGGTGAAGGCGTCGGCATGGACGCGGCCATTTATCAGCCTGATCCCGGCGAACAAGAACTCGATTTACGCTTCACCAATGACACGCCTTATCATCTACTGATTGAAACGTCGGTGTATCCGGCGGACGACTCGGTGCAGTTCCGCTTTTACAGCACCGATGTCGGGCGGCAGGTGGTACGCGAAGGGCCGATCATCGAGAACGTGACGCCAGCGCGCCCAACGCTTTACGAGGCGAACAGCGATTTGGAGCCGGGCCAAACGGTGCAGGTCGATTGGGCGGTTGAAGGCGCGGATGTGCGCGTGGTGCGTGTGATCCTCGACGCCAGTGGCAACGAGGTCGCCCGCGAACCCATCGACAGCCATTACGAGCCTTGGGGTGCGGTGATACAGGTCGCGCCGGGAGATACGCGCTTAAACGGTTAGAATCAAATATTGTAGGGGCGTAACATGTTACGCCCTTTGTTGTTTCTCTAGGTAGCTCAACTTGTGGATTTCCCCCTCTATCCCCTGCCCTTTCTCCCACAAGGGGCGAAAGGGAGTTTACAAGTCCCCTCGCCCCGTTTTGTGGGAGAGGGGATTTAGGGGTGAGGGGAAATGACGCAAACAAAAAAGGCACAATCACTGTGCCTTTTTGCTTAGGTTTGAAGTTATGCCGATTCCTACTGCGGTTCGCTGCGGCTGGTGATCCAGATGCCGTCTTTGCCGTTACCCTTGAGGAAGAAACGACGGTGCTTCTGCCGCTTGGCCTCTTCGTCGGACAGCCAGAAACTCAAGGCGCGACCCTTTTTGCTGGCCAGAGCATCCAACGCCGCGAGGACATGCGAACAGCCGATGCTGCCGTTGATGGCCCAAGGACAGGTGCAGCGCGCACGAACGGTATTGTCTTCCCCGAATTCAACGGTGACGACGTGATTAGCGACGGCGTTGGAGACGCTTTGCACGATCACGGTGTCATGGCTGATGATGCGGGCGCGCAGGTCTTTTGCCTGTTCTTGCAGACGTTTGATATGTGTTGGTCTCATGTCGCCTTTAGATTATCACTTGTAGAACATATTTGCGCTTTTACGTTCAAATCATACAACATCAAGATTAAGAGAAGGTTAAAAGAGCGAAGATTCTGTGCCAGATTTGCCCCCTGTTTTTGGGGGTAATTGGGGCAGCGAATGGCAGCCGTTTGCAATACTAATTTGTGCGATTTTGGGCATGGAACTATCATAGGCAGAACAGCGTTTTATTAATTGAATGTTACACTATTTGAGGTTACAGAATGCGGCTTGTGGTTGCAGCCGTAGAAGCAGAAAGGGCGTTCCCGATGCATAAGTCCATCCTGTTAATTCTCGCTGCACTCCTAATGGCCGTGCCAATGGCGCTGGCACAATCACAACCCAACGAGGTCTGCGCTGAACTGGCCACAATTGACACATCTACGATCACACTTGGCACTGGTTTCAGTTCCGACGACGTGACCATTGGACTCTCGCT
>JACMMD010000204.1 GCA_014379235.1 Anaerolineae bacterium | reverse complement strand
CAACCAATGACTGACCAATCTCCAACACCAGCGGTGCCACAGGCAAAAAATGAAGAAGCGCTGCGTGAAGCGTTGCGAGTCGTCATAGACCCCGAAATCGGCATGAATATCATCGAGCTAGGTCTGATTCGCGGCTTCGAAATCTACGACGACCACGCTCACGTCCACATGATTATGACCACGCCCTTCTGCCCTTACGCACCGCAGCTTCTTGAGCAAACGCGGCGCACAGCGCAAGAGTTTCTCGGTGTACCAACCACCATCGAAATGGGCATGGAGATGTGGACACCGGAACTCATGGAAGACGGCGTAGCCGACGACTGGGGTCTGTTCTAGGATTACTGCGGGGGCGTTGCACAACGCCCCTATTCTCATCTTTTATGTCCTGCGCGGGCGGTTCTGCACAACGAACTCACGCGGGTCGATGTAGTGACGCAGTACCGTATCCTCGTCTGTTCCCGGCCAATGACCGGGGTCTGTTTCCAACATCGTCGTCGGGCTGAGATCGAAGTGCAGGTGATAGGCCCACAGTCCACGAGCGTTACCCACCTTACACAGCGCATCGCCGCGCTTCACTCGATCCCCCACCTTGACCTTGATATCCGCCACATGAGCATAGCGCGCATACGTCACCATCTGGTTCGTATACAACGGATCATGCCGCACAACCACCAGATCGCCCCACGAGCGTGTCGAATAGCTGGCGAACACCACCACGCCGCTGGCGATACTGTAAACGGTGCTATCCCGGTCAGCGTTACCGGGCAGGTTCAAATCTGCGCCCGTGTGATAGGCCGCGTTCGGCGTACCGGGAAAATAAAGCACTCCGAATGGGCTGGCATCGTACCAATTACCCGGCCAAAGCGTATTGGTAGCGCGTTCCGCCGCTGTACCGATGGGCGCATCATAGCCATCCGCATAGTACACGCCGTTCACCACAATCACGCCGTTGGTGTTCGCGGGCATCGTGTTCGAGATGGGCGGCGCGCTGGCAATCACCTGACGCCAGCGCAATGCATCGAACGCGATTTGCAGATCACCTTCCCCTGTGAGATCGTTCAAAAACACCGATCCCGCATTGACCGTGTTCTTGTCAAACTCGAACACGCCGAGCGATACCCACTGATTGCTGTAGCGCGACTGATCTACGCCAACGACGATCTCAGCCGTTGAGCCTTTGACACCGTGAATCTTGTAACGAGCGTTGCGCGTAGTGGCGTGACGAGCAGGTACGAACACCGCCATTTCATAACGACCCGATGCGGGTAGAGAAGGCCGCCAATTCGCATAAGCGGTGCTAGAAATGGATTCTGTATAGGTATAGTAGGCTTGCCAACCCCACGTCCCTGTATAGGTGCTGAACTCCTGTTTATTCGTGTACGTACCCACCGCGAAGCCAGTATCGTTGGGACGTAAGACGATCTCCGTGCCATATTGGTTCATTGGCGGCGGAGGCGGTGGTGGAGGTGGCGGCGTGGTTGTCGCAGGTCGAATCGGCTGATTGACGATAGACCATTCTACCGGCCCGATCACGCCCAAACGCCACCATGAAACCCCTTTTGCGCCATAGCGCTGCGTCGAAACGGTGAAGGCAGTTTGCATATCTACTGTGTTGGTGTTGCCTTGCAAAATCGGGATGATCGGGCGACCATAGCCGCCCCAAACACGGTAAGTCTCATCCATGACTTCATCCGGCGCACGGCGGAACTCGCCCCAATACGACATCGTATGCACACTGTTCACGAACGGCAGCCATTCCGCCGGATAGATCGTCTCATAATGACGCTGACGGGGGTCTACGCAAATGCCGATGTGGAACGTTCCCGGCAGCGCGCGGCGAACACGGGTCATCAGAGGTCGAATGCCCGCCTTGCCGCCCTGCCAGAACCCCTCATAAGGTTCAACGTCAAGGATCATCGACTTCACACCGGGTCGCTTGCAGGCCTCAATGATAAGGTCGGCTTCGGCGTTGGTATCCACGCCGCGTGGGACAGCCCAAGCATGAAAATCCAGCCCATAGCGCGTAAGCACCTGTACCCAACGGTCAATCGCTTCCGGCCCGGTGATGGCCAGCGCCGCTTTCGTATCCCAATTGCCCATCCACTTCGCGCCCGTACTGGTCGTAAAGTCGCTGGTTTTTACAGCGAGAGCTTTGACGTTGGGGACGGTTCGGCTGATCGCCTGCGCCAGTTCCTCAATCGTGTTATAGACAACGGTATCGCCCTTCCAATGCCATACCATCACTTTGCCATCGTAGGGCGTCGGTGTGTTCGAGCCGGGTGTTGTCGGCACGCCTGCGTTAGTATCTTCGAAGCTGATAACGGTGGTTGAGACCCAGCCGCCTTTGCCGTACTGTTCCAGCCACACCCAGCCATCCGCCGTGCGCGAGTTGAGGTAGTAAACCACCAGCGTATTCAACCGAATATCGCCAATATCCGTATAGTCCGTTCCCGGCCCGTTACGCAGGTTAACGTATGTACCGCGCATTTTTGTCAGGGCAACTCTCCCCTGACCCGCCGACGAAGGTTTGGGTACTGCTGGTTTGGATGCCATCGCAACCCCTTTGGACGATTCTGAGACAGCTAATATAGGCGGATGTTAAACCACTTTTCTAGCCAACGCAAAACAAGACGGGAACTCGTGTTCACCGTCTCGTTCAAATGGATTCTGTTGCTGCCGTTAAGAGGGGGCGCGTTCCTCGTCTTCACCCTTCCAACCCACCGGATAGAGCGCGATGTCCAGCGCCATCCACAAGCGATTAGCCTCGAATTCGCTGAGGCGCATGTCCCACGTCTGTTCTCCGATAGTTCCAGTGATCTTATAAATATTGTCTTGTTTTTCTACGCTCATATGGCTGGTGATCGTCGGCAGGTTGGCCGCCCGCATCGGCGCAGTGCTGGCAAGTCCCGTCACCATGTCGGACTTTTCGGGGAACAAATAGCGCGTGAGGAAAAACCATAACATTTGTGCAGCGCGTTTAGCGAGTACCCGCGTCCAACGCAAATTATTCTCGGTCACGCCGCCAATGACGATTGCTTCCCCGCCAGCCTTACGGCTGACGAACAGATTCGTTGAGAGGCCATAGACACGATTGGGTTCATTCGCCATAAGGCACTTGTCCTGAGCGTTAGCAATCGAACAATGAGTGCGCTTCCACGTATCGCTGTCGTTGAACGAATTTCCTGTCCCGAACTTCATGAGCAAATCTGCGTTTAGTGTACCAAAGGTGCGCCAACAATGCGCGTTTTTCTGCCAGTTCTAGGTGAATCAGGTAGTCCCCTCATTCTTGGTTGGGCTTGGGGCTTGCGATGCCTAGATGCGTCCGTTATACTTTTCTCATTCTAGCGTCTATTTGTGGCTGGAAAAATCGGGGCGTGGCGCAGCCCGGTAGCGCGCTTGCATGGGGTGCAAGAGGTCCCGGGTTCGAATCCCGGCGCCCCGACACCGAAAACTGCGGGTCTCTGTACAGAGACCCGCAGTTTTTTTCTTATCTGATGTTAGTGGTTGAACTTATTATTTAAGGCTACAATAATAATTAACTTAACGGAATGAAGGTCTACGTGGTAGTCCCCGTTAGTCTGTATCGTATCAGCTATAGTGCAGTTTTACGATTAAAGGAGTAGTAGTATGCGAACTCACTTGCGATTTATGGCAGTTGGGCTTGTTGTCCTGCTGTTGGCCGTCATGATCGCGCCTGCTGTCGCCCAAGAAGGCGGCGATGGTGGCATCATCATAGAAGGCACATACAGCGAGATCACTCCCCTTAACCCCATCACTTGTACTGACACGGGCTGCCAAGATATCACCACGCTTACATGGACGGGTCTGGTGGGCATCGACCCCGAAACCGCCCTGCCCGTCGAGGGTATTCGCGGTGGCATGGCCGAATCGTGGGATATTTCGGAAGATGGTCTGACCTATACTTTCAACCTGCGCGACGATATTTTCTGGTCGGATGGCGCGCCCATCATCGCGCAAGACTATCTCTATGCGTGGGATGCCATCAACAGCGGTGTGGTCGATACATCGCTCGGTTTCGTGGTCGACTCGATTGAATCGGTCACTGTGGTTGACGACAAGACACTAGAAATCAAGTTCTTCTCGCCAGACTGTACCTCGTTCAACTACGCAGGCTACATTTACCCGATCCCAACCCATGTTGCCCCGACTGACTTTGCCGAATTTAACACATGGGAAATGACGGCGGGCGATTGGGTTTACGCCGGGCCGTTTATGTTTGCCGAAGAACGCCCTGCGGAACAAGTTAGCCTAATTGCGAACCAGAGCTACACCGACTCGCTGGATGGTGTGGTAAGCCCCGCTGGTGTCATCGTCAAAATTGTCCCCGACGCGACGGTTGAAATCGAGCAGTTCCTTGCTGGCGAAATTAACCTCACCACCAATCCGACTGTTTCGCGTCGCTCCGATCTGCGTGATGCGGCGGCAGCAGGCGAGATTCAGATGACCGACTATGCGGGCGATGCGTGGGACTACCTCGCGTTCAACCTCGCTGACCCCGAAAATCCACAGGATGCGACTGACGAGAATGGTGATCCCATCGATCAAGGTCATCACCCGATCTTCAGTGATGTGCGCGTGCGCCAAGCGATTGCGATGGCCATCGACGTGGATGCCATCATCGACGGCGCGGTGTTCGGTGAAGGCACTCGTATGCCATCTGGCATAATCCCTTCATCGTGGGCCTTCAATGACGAAATTGATCCCATTCCCTACGATCCCGAAGCTGCTCTGGCTCTGCTCGATGAAGCTGGCTGGCGCGACGAAGACGGTGACGGCATCCTCGAAGCGCACGGCGCACTGTATGCCGAAGATGGTACGCTTTTTGAATTTACCATGATTACCAACGAAGGCAATGATCGTCGCGGCGCTATCGGCACGATCATTCAAGACCAACTGAGCGAAATCGGCATGGACGTTGACTTTCAAGTGATCGACTTCAACGCTCTGCTCGATATTCAGGACAATCAGACCTTCGACACGATCATCCTCGGCTGGCGAAACAGCTATCCCGATGATCCGGATATGACGCAGTTGTTCACGCCTGAAGCCGACGTAGTAGGCGGGGGCAGCAACTTCACTTCCTACAACAACCCCGAATTCACTGATCTCAACACGCAGGCGCGCACCATTCCCGGCTGCGATGAAGCCGAACGTGCGGTACTCTACCGCGAGATGCAGGTGATCTTGCAGGAAGACCTGCCTTACATGTGGCTGTTCGCGCAGAACGGTATGTACGCGGCCAGCAACGATGTCAACGGCTTCGATCCTTTCCCTGTGCAGTGGTACTGGAACATTGATCGCTGGGCGGTAGCTACGCCCTAGCCTTCTCAGTAACCCATCACTATCGGGGTACGATGCTGTGCCCCGATAGTTACTTTCCGACAGCCGTTGCATATCCGGGTTGAATGCTATGGTCAAATACACGATTCGCCGTCTACTTCAGGCAATCCCCACATTTTTCGGTATTACGATCCTCTCCTTCTTACTGATGGCCAACGTCAGTGGCAATCCGGTTTCTGCGCTTACCGCAGGCAATCCTCGCATTACACCGCAGCAGCGCGCCCGTTTAGAAGCCATTTCTGGCGTCAATGATCCGTGGCCGGTGCAGTACGTTCGCTGGTTGCTCGGTGATGACTGGCTGCGTTTTGACTCCGACGGCGATGGCATCGCAGATACCGCTTACTTAGTTCCGCTAGATGCTGATGGTGACGGCGAGCCTGAACCCCCCGGTACTGATTATGGCATCCTGCGCGGCGACTTTGGCGATTCTTTTGCACAGCGCACGCCTGTATTGCAAATGGTGACGGAGCGCATAGCCGCTACGATGGAGCTAGGCATCGCATCACTCGCATTAGCGCTTGTGATTGGTGTGCCTACAGGTATTCTCGCGGCAGTACGGCGCGGCGGTGCATTCGATAACATCACTCGTGTTCTGGCAGTTCTCTTTAATGCCGTACCTGTTTTTTGGTTGGGACTGATTCTAATTTTAGTTTTTGGCTCGTGGCTTGGCGTACTGCCGATGGGTGGCCGCTGCCCACCTGTGTTGACAGGTGGCTGCCCGCCGATTTATGGCCGGCTCGATTATCTGCTTCTGCCCACACTCGTATTGGCAGTCGGTGAGATCGCGCTTTACTCGCGTTACATGCGCGCATCGACACTCGAAATTATCAGTCAGGATTACGTCCGCACCGCGCAGGCCAAAGGTCTGCCGCAGCAGGTCGTCTGGTTTAATCACGCTGCTCGTAACGCACTCATCCCATTAGCGACGTTTCTCGGCCCGGCGATTACGGGTTTGCTTGGCGGCGCGGCCATCACCGAAAAGATTTTCTCATGGCCCGGTTTGGGACGTTTGGCTGTCGATTCAGTCACGAGCCTTGATTATCCGGTGGTCATGGCTGTGGTGATTATGACCGCCATAGCGACGATCCTCGGCTACATCCTGTCCGATCTGCTTTATGCGCTGATCGACCCGCGCATCCGCTTTAGTTAAGGCGCAAGCACTTATGTCTACCCAAACGACTGCTCAACCTACCAGCCCAATCGTCCGTATCGCGCTGCCGGAAGAAAAACATTACGTCGGCCAGTCGCTGACAAAAGTCGCCTTGCGGCGCCTGCGCCGCGACCATTTGACTCTGGTAGCTATCGGCATCGTCGTACTGCTGACCGTCTTATCCATCCTCGCGCCCGTCATCAGCAGCGCCTTTGGTGTCAACTACACCAGCACCGAAATCCCCGATAAGTTCCTACCGATTGGCGCGCCCGGCCACCTTCTTGGCACGGACGACTTGGGGCGCGATCAGCTTTCGCGCCTGTTGTATGCCGGCCAAGTGTCGTTGAGTATTGGCTTCGTATCAGCCATTTTGTCACTGGTTATCGGTGTTTCGTTAGGGGTGGTTACAGGCTACTACGGCGGAATCGTCGATGATATTACGAACTGGGTGATTACCACACTCAACTCGATTCCGAGCCTATTCTT
>JACMMD010000203.1 GCA_014379235.1 Anaerolineae bacterium | reverse complement strand
GGCGTCAGGCTGATGGCCGCGCCATTGGTGCGAACAACATGCTTAAGCGTCGCCTGCTGTCCCGGCGGCAATACGTTTACCAGTGGTTCGTTGCCATAGACTTCTTCATAGAGGCTCTGCGCCTGATCGCTGTTGAAATCTTCTTTGAGAGTCACGTAGATGCTGGACATCAAGCCGCGATCAACGGGCAGCAGATGAGGCGTGAAGATCAGCGTTCCGGTGGTGTCATCGAGCTTGTTGATTTCCTGCTCGATCTCACCGACATGCCGATGAACGCGGCCCGGATTGTACGGCGAAAAATTGCCGAACACCTCGACAAAGTGCGTATTGGCTTTCGGCTCACGCCCCGCGCCGGAAACACCCGATTTCGCGTCCACGATAATCGGTGTGCCAGCTTCGATCACATGCGTCTTGAGCAGCGGATACAAACCGAGCAGCGTCGTCGTCGGATAGCAACCGGGAGCGGCCACCATGTCGATGCCTTGCAGTTCAGCGCGGTGAATCTCTGGCAGACCATAGGGCACGGGCAGCAGTTCGGGGTGAGGATGCGGTATCTTGTACCATTTTTCGTAGGCTTCGGGCGTTGTCAGACGCAAATCTGCCGAGAGGTCGATCACTCTCGCGCCTGCTTTGCGCGCTTCCGCCGCTGTCAGCGCCGATACTTTATGCGGCAGCGCTAAGAAAACTGCATCAACCTCGCTCAACGGCACACCCTCATGCGGCACATAGACCAGCTTCGTTCCCGGTATAGGGTCGCCAAGATAAGTGTTCGACGTGGCGAAAATGAGTTCGACATTAGGATGCTTGGCCAATATCTCGACCAGATCCAACCCCGCATATCCCGCCGCGCCATATACCCCGACCTTTACCTTACCGTTTTGTCCGTTTTTCATCTCGACTTATTCCTCAGCACTCAGAACGCGTTACTCGGTACTCAATAAAAAACCCCCGCCTCATTAGAGGTCAGGGGTTGGTTTTCGCATGTCGGCCTGCTGCTTGCTAATTCCCTCAGCGCCAACGCCAAAACCGCACCATGACCTCGTTTGTCAATGGGCGACGACGGCTCTCACGACGGCGGATGTCGCGTCGGTTGAAGCTGTTTAGTTGCGCGGGCGAGTGTTGCAGCAGCATTCTCATTATCCTGTCAAAGTTGACCAAGCACCAGATAGTTACGTGGTTTGGTCAATCGGAACTATTTTAGAATAGACCTGTTCGCGATGCAAGCCATCTACGTAAAACTTTCGTAAAGATTGGATACCTTGTCCTGTCAGCCTATGCAAACTATCCAAGCGCGCTAATCCCCGTGCATTGTCCGAGAATGTTTACGCCTGCTTGACGCACCCGCACACAAGCGAGTACCATGCAGCAGACGAAGCGCATCACTCTGCACGAGCGGAATATGAACCTCGACAAACTACGCCAGATATACGATCAAGAGCAGCGCATGGATGTCATCTACCCCGATACCGAGCGCATGGTCGTGCCTGACGTTGTACGCATGATTGACCGCGCCGGCCACGAAGGCATGGTGCTGCATTCCAGCCTCACAGACGACAACATCGACGCCATTATCGAGCGCGAAATCGCCTACTTCACCAGCATCGGACAGGGCTTCGAGTGGAAAGTCTTCGAGCATGACTACCCCGCCGACCTGAAAGAACGGCTAGGCGCGAGAGGCTTCATCATAGAAGACGAAGAAGCCATCCTCATGCTTGATTTAGAGGATGCCCCCGAAGCTCTGTTCCGGCCTGTCACACAGGATGTACGCCAGATCACCGCCGCCGATGAAATGTTTGAAGCGTTCCGCGTTCAGAACCGCGTGTGGGGCGAGGACTATGATTGGCTGGCCGAACGTCTGGCGAATGACCTGCGCGCCAATCCCGATTACCTGAGTGTGTTTGTGGCTTATGCCGATGGGTTGCCAGTATGTTCGGCGTGGGTTAACTTTCCAAGCGGCAACCGCTTCGCTGGCTTGTGGGGCGGCTCGACACTCCCGGAGTATCGCGGGCGCGGACTTTACTCCGCGCTGGTGAACGTCCGCGCACAATTGGCCCGCGAACGTGGCCGTCGCTTCCTCACTGTCGATGCCAGCCCGATGAGCCTGCCGATCTTGCAGAAGTTCGGTTTCCAGCGCATCTCAACCGCCTTTCCTTGTAAGTGGCCACCGCCGACTGGCGCTGAAGGCTGATCGCTGAAAGCAGAGTGCTGATAGCACCATGATCGAAGTTCGCAACCTTTCCAAACGCTATGGCAATCACCTCGCCGTTGATGATGTCTCGTTCGACGCGCAAGCGGGAGAAATCGTCGGAATTCTGGGCCCCAACGGCGCGGGCAAAACCACGATTATGCGTATCCTCACAGGCTTCATGCCCCCGACGTCCGGCACGGCCAAAGTGGCTGGTTTCGATGTGATGGAAGACTCGCTGGAAGTTCGTAAGCGCGTCGGCTATCTGCCGGAACGTGTGCCGCTTTACCCCGATATGACAGTGCGCGAGTACGTTACCTATTGGGCCAAGCTGCGCGGCGTCAAAGGCGCGAAAGAGCAGGTCAGCGCCGTCATCGAGCGTGTCCAGCTTACCGACAGGCGCGACAGCCTCATTCGCAACCTCTCAAAAGGGATGCGCCAGCGCTTAGGCTTGGCGCAAGCACTCGTCCATAACCCGCAGGTGGTGATCTTGGACGAGCCGACAATCGGCATCGACCCGCAGCAAGTCATCGAAGTGCGCGATAGTGTGCGCCAGCTTGGGCAAGGACATACGGTGCTGTTCAGTACGCATATTCTCTCGGAAGCCGAACAGGTGTGTGACCGCGTGGTGATTATCAACAACGGGCGCGTGATCGCGGAAGGCGACCCGGCCCGACTGCGCGCACAGCTTCAACCGGGTGAGCATCTGTTTGTATTGATCGGCGGCGCATCCGACGCGGATGCGCGGCGAATGTTGGAGCGTATTCCCGGTGTCGAAAACGTCGAGGCGCAGGGCAAAGGTTTCAACCTGCGCGCCCGCCCCAACACGGACATTCGTCCGGCCATTTTTGAACAGGTCACACGAGCGGGCTATGTTCTGTTGGAACTGCGCCCTGTAGCGATGACACTGGAAGACATCTTCTTAGATATTGTTGGTAAAGCAGGCTGACACCACCATGCGCGGTATGTGGATCGTTCTCCAGCGCGAACTAAGCGCCTATCTGACTTCGCCCGTGACTTATCTCATCTCGGCGGCGCTGTTGTTTTTGACGGGTTTTGTGTTCAACAACAACCTCGTTTTGAGTATCACCGTTGCCCCTGCCAGCCCCGCCTCCGTTCCGTTATTTCTGTCGTTCACGATGGTGTTCTTCGCGCCCTTGTTGACGATGCGAATGTTCGCGGAAGAGAAGCGCGAAGGCACGCTCGAACTGCTGCTGACCGCGCCCGTGAGCGACCTTGAAATCGTGCTGGGCAAGTTTCTCGGCGCGTGGGTATTTTTCTCGCTGCTGCTGCTGGTGACGCTGAGTTATCAGGTCATCCTCTCTACCATCACGCAGCCGGATTATGGCATCGCGCTGTCGTCGTATTTGGGCATCTGGCTCTATGGTGGCGCGACCTTAGCCGTCGGGCTGCTGTTCTCAGCCATCACCGAAAATCAGATCGTCGCCGCGTTTCTGAGCATGACGGTGCTGCTGTTCATGTACTTGGGCGATCTCGCCGGACAGGTCGTAGCCAGCATCGACCTTGCGCGAATTATCCGCACGTTGACGCTGCAAGGGCATTTCTCGACCTCGTTCGTTTATGGGCTGGTGCGCGCCGAAGACGTGGCCTACTACGCCGGGATTATCGTCATCATGCTTTACATCACCGTTCGCGTGGTTGAATCGAATAGGTGGCGATGATGCAGCGCTCCGCAGAAAACATTCGGCTGACCCGTCACCAGCTTGGGCAGTGGGCCGGTTTTATCGGCGGCGGAGCGCTGCTGATCGGTCTGATTGGCTGGCTGTGGCAGGGCGGCATCACATCCTTCATCGTCTATGCATTGGTAGTTGCGGCTGTTGGCATCGCCGGTTGGGCGCTGCTTGCCCCGCGTGATTTCATGGGTGTCATCACCGGAAGGCAGGCACGCTATGGAACGATTGCCGTGTTCTCGACGCTGATTCTGGTGGGCATCGTCGCGCTGACCTACATCATTCTGGCGCGGGCAGTTATCACGCTCGATACCACGAGTACGCGCAGCTTTTCCCTGAGCAACCAAACGCTCGACATCCTGCGCGGCGTAACCCGTCCCATCCAAATCACAGGCTTCTATTCACCCCGCGCCCTGCGCCTCCGTGAAGTTGACGACCAGTTCTTCCGGCTGTACGAGGTTGCGACCAACGGCCTCGTTCACCGCGTGTACATCGACCCCGATGAACAGCCAGCTATCGCGGCGGCCTTTGGCGCGACGGAAGACGGCATGGTGTTCGTGTCGTACCTAGACGACGAGAACGAGGTCGATTTCAGCACCGTATCGTATGTACCACGCAGCACTCGTCAAGAACGCGACATGACCGAAGCGCTGTCGCGCCTATTGTTCTCCGGCACGCTGACGGTCTACTTCGAGGTTGGTCACGGCGAATACGACCCGCTAGATTCATCGCAGCAGGGGCTTTCTTACGTTCACGATGGCATCCAACGCAGCGGCTTAATCACCTCTCCGATTGACCTGACAATGCTCGTGCAGCAAGGCGCGTCGATACCGGGCGACGCATCAGCCATCATTTTCGCCCGCCCGACGACTGATCTTTCAGTTGAAGAAGTCGGGCTGTTAGACGCTTATTTGCAGCAGGGCGGTTCACTGCTGCTGCTGTCAGATGTGTTGTTCAACGAGAACCAGTTCCTTGCGGAAGACGGAATTTTCAATCGCTACCTGTGGGAATACTATGGGATTCGCGCCACCGATGCGGTTGTGGTCGATGAAATGGCCAGCGCGCAAACCCCACTGGATGTTATCAGCGCCGCCGTTTTTGCTGACAGCGATGTTGGCAGACGGCTTGACCCCGCCGAGTCTCCGACGCTGTTCCGTACCGCCCGCGCCATCGACGTTAATTTTGACGACCCGCCCGTCAATGGCGGACGTGTCATCGCTTCATCCGAAGATAGTTTTGGCGAAACCAACCTCGAAGAACTGGCTCAAACCAACACATTCACTTTTGATGACGGTGAAGATGTTCGCGGCCCGCTGACAACGGCGGCATGGGCATGGGATACCGATACGGATGCGCGCATTGTGCTGGTTGGTGATGGCGGGTTCGTCACCAACGGGCAGGTCGTATCGCCGATTGGTAATGGCATTCTGGTCACCGACGCCGTATCGTGGCTAACGGGCTTCGGTGAAGAAGTCAGCTTCGGTTACCGTATCGGCGTGGAGAATGCACCGCTCCTGTTCGTCAACACGCAAACGCTGGATTTGATCGCGTTCATCACCGTGATTTTGATGCCGTGTATCGTACTGCTGATCGGTCTTGCCGTGTGGACGCGGCGCACACGGCGCTAGGGCTGTTATGAGAAACCGACGCACACTGTTCCTTTTCATTGTGATATTTGCGGCGCTGGTGATTGTGGCTTATTTGCAAACGCGCCCCGCCCCGCTGCCGCCGGCGACTGCCGCGCCAACGCCGTTCTTAGAGCGCATCTATCCCGAACTCGCGGTACTGGATATTCAGGCGATTCGCCTCGAAAACCCCACGACTGGCATCAGTTTCACTATCAGCCGTGCAGCCGATGGTGAATGGACAGCGCCGGACTCCGAAGGCGTACTTGACGCGCAGGCGGCAACGCAAATCGCCCGCACGATTGCGCTGCTGCCCTATCAACGAACGCTCGAACTCACCGACGACACTAATCTTGCCGAGTTCGGTTTCGAGCCGAATGCACAGTTATTCATTCAGGTCGTGCGCGTGGATGGCAGTGCCAACATCGTCGCTGTCGGTGCGCTGACTGCTTCGCAAGCGGCCTACTATGCGCTGGTCGACGAGCGCGAAATCATCTATTTGATCGAGAGCGGCCCCATTAGATTCCTCTTAAATTTCCTTCAAACGCCGCCCCTTAACTTGACAAGACAAGGAAGTGGGGATACTTTATTAATTACGCCTACAGCCGAAACATGATACAATGCTCGTTTTGTTCGGCTTATAGGGTTGTTGAAGTTCGCGGATTGAGGCGGGGCGCACGGGAGAAGAAAAATTTTACCCACGCGCTGAAAGACGCTTTATTACGAGGCCGCGACCAATTTTAGATGTCGGAATCACGTCACTTTAACGGTGACGTGGTTTTTCTCAGGATATGCTCATCTTTTGCCTTGCTCAATCTAACTAGCAGGGCTTTAACTATGTTTAGCATCGGAATGATGGCAAACAACAGCACAAAGAGGACAGAACACAAGCAACTGATGGTGCAACTGATGGATAAAGCACGAGAGCAGGGAATGGTCACCTACGAGGATATTCTAACACTACTACCGGAAGCCGAACGGGATGTCTCGCTCCTCGACGACGTAATGGATGAACTGCTAGAAGCGGGCATCGAAATCGTATCTACACGAGGAACCGAGAACGAAAGCGCGGAGCCGGATATCACCGCCGTCGATGACGACGTAGAGATTGTCGACGACGACGAAACCAGCTTCATGTGGCTGGATGACGACATCACCGAAGACGCGGGCTATCAGCAGGCGCTCGACACCGATGACGTGGTTGGTCTCTATTTGAAAGAGGCCGGGCGCGTTCCGTTGTTGACTGCCGAGCAAGAAGTTGACCTCGCGCAGCGCATGGAGAAGGCTGAGAAATCCCGCGTACACCTTGAGAAGTTCGGCGAAGACATGCCGAGGGACGATGTGTATACGCTGCGGGAAGACATGGCCGATGGCGAAGTCGCACAGGAGCATTTGATCCGTGCGAATGCGCGTTTGGTTATCAGCGTGGCCAAGAAATACATTGGCAGAGGCGTTCCCTTCCTCGATCTGATTCAGGAAGGCAACATCGGCCTCATTCGCGCCACCAATAAGTTCGAGTGGCGGCGCGGTCATAAATTCAGCACCTATGCAACATGGTGGATTCGGCAGGCCGTCAGCCGCGCCGTTGCCGATCAGGGACGCACTATTCGTGTACCCGTCCACATGGGCGATCAGTTGAACCGGATGCGCCGCGTCCAGCTTCAACTGCTGCAAGAACTCGGACGCGAACCGTCGATTGACGAGTTGGCCGTCGGCATGGAAACCACGCCGGATAAGGTCGAGAACTTGCTCGAAATCGCTCGCCGTCCGGTCAGCCTTGAAACACCGATTGACGACGAAGGCGATTCGACCTTTGGCGATTTCGTCGAAGATGTGAACAGCCCTGCCCCTGCGGAAGAAGTGGCAACGCTTCTGCTGCACGAGCAGCTTGAAACCGCGCTTGACCGTCTGCCAGCGCGTGAGGCGCAAATTCTGCGCTTGCGCTATGGTCTAGAGGATGGGCGCGTGTATACGCTGGAAGAAGTCGGGCAGACCATTGGCGTTACCCGTGAGCGTGTACGTCAGCTTGAAGCACAGGCGCTGAACCGTTTGCGCCAGTCTTCGGCTCACGTCATTCTCAAAGACTACCTGTACGAGGAGTAGCACGGCTTGGGGCGCGAAGCGCAGCGTGAGCTAAAAGCAAAAAACCCACGCGGGCCATGGCTGTGGCCATTGGCCCTAGCGGCGGTTGGCGTTGTGCTGCTGTTTGATAACTTCCTGCTGCTGCAAAACTTCAATGTCGTCGCACTTTGGCCGCTGCTGTTGGTGGTCATCGGCGCGGCGATTTTGCTGCGCGGTGACATCGTGCCAAGCGTGGACGCTCGTACCTTTAGCATCACACGCGGCAGCGTCGAAGCGGCTACCGTCGAAATCAGTGCAGGAGTCATTGACGTTCAGGCGCAGGGCTTGGAGCGCGAAGGCCGCTTGATTGCGGGCCAGTACGCCGCGAATGCCAAGCCGGATTTGAGCGTCAGCCAGAATTACGCCGTGCTGCGGATGGATCGCGCTGAAACCTCGTGGCTCTCGTTTGCCGATTGGATTCTAGGGCTGGCCGTCGATCTGCCGTGGCGCATTTACGTGAGTACCAGTTTGGGACAGGTCGATCTCGATCTGTCGCATGTCATCATCGAGGGCGCAGTTATCGCAACAGGCGTCGGTGACATCCGCTTCGTGTGTCCGCGAGAGGCCTTCGGGCCGTCGTACTTGCGCTCGACGCTTGGCAACATTCATGTGGTGATTCCACCGGGATACAATACCCGCATCGTCGCCACTGGTTCACCAATGTTCAAGATTCACGCCGATGATCGCACATTCGACCAACCCGCGCCGGGAGTCTACGTCAACCGTGACGCGGACGACCACGCGCCGCTTGTCGAAGTGCATGTGAGCGGGACGTTTGGCGACGCTTATCTCGTCCTCGCGCATAATTAACGCTGGCCGTGATAGTCGCCAGTGAGCAAAAACCCCGCTGACTCTGTAGAATAGTAGACGTTACACGCTTTGCCCTGAATAGAGGGCGCTACGTAAAGTGTATACCGGATAAATGACCACAACCTTTCTCATCCGCGACGCGCTGGAAAGCGACCTCGAAGCCTGCGCCGGAATCGACCATCGCTATGAAACCGACTACGTTTGGCAAATGTCCGTCGCTGAAACCACCGGCGAACGTCAGGTCATGTTCAAAACCGAACGACTACCGCGCACGATGGAAGTCGCCTACCCGTGTGACAGTGATCGCCTGAGCCTGAGTCTCGCTGATGACGAATGCTTTTTGGTCGCAGTCACGCGCACGGTGATGCTGCCCACGCCTCGCGGCGAAGATGACATTGAAGATGAGTACGACGATGAGCATCTCGATACAGCCGTCACTGAGGAAACCGTTCTCGGCTACTTGACCATGCGCCGCGATACGCTGCATCACAGCGCGCTCGTTCATGAGATCGTTGTCGCACGCGGTTTACGCCGACATCGCATCGCCACGCGCTTACTCAAAGCAGCGCGCCGTTGGGCGCAGGAATACGATCTGCTGCAAATGACTATCGAGACGCAGACCAAGAACTATCCGGCGATTCTGTTTTGCCAGCAGGCCGGCTTTACGTTCTGCGGCTTCAACGATCACTACTTCCCCAATCAGGACATCGCCCTCTTTTTCAGCCAATCGTTGCGCTGAAAAGCGCTACCAAGCCAAAGGCGGCATCTGATTGGACGGCTTACTGCCCACTCTACTGGAACTCGTAAACGAAACACTGGCGGCGGCCATCGTCGTGATTGCCGCGTCGCTGCTGCTGTATAACATCTCCCGTAACCGCCGAGACCGCGTTGCACGGGCATCGGGCGCGGTGTTAGCCTGCGTCACAGCCGCTTATCTAGCTGACGTGTTCGTAGCATTGGGCCCCGGCCCGCAAACCTATGAGGCTACGCTCCGGCTGCAATGGGTCGGAATCGCTTTCATTCCGGCGGCGCTGCTGCATCTCTCCGACGCGCTGCTGGCGACTACCGGACTGCCCTCGCGTGGACGGCGGCGGCGCGTGGTACGAATCCTGTATCTCGTGAGCGTCGCGTTTTTGCTGCTGGCGGCCTTTACCGATGTGTTGGTCTTATCCGTCCGCGAAGGGCGACAGGTCGGCTTACGCGCCGGGCCGTTGTTCATGGTCTATGCGTTGTATTTCGTCATCGCTACTATTTCGGCCTTCCTGTTTGTTGAGCGAGCGCGGCGGCGCTGTTTGACACGCGGCACTCGGCGGCGCATGGGCTACCTGCAAATCGCCATGCTAACGCCCGCGCTCGGCATTTTCCCATTCTCAGTGCTGCTCACTCCCGGTCAAGAATTTTCAGTGAACGCGCTG
>JACMMD010000202.1 GCA_014379235.1 Anaerolineae bacterium | reverse complement strand
TGGCGACCTCGTTTAGACCTGTCGCGGCGATGAGCGCGGCATGTTCGGCATCATCGACGTAATGGCAGTAGCGCAGTGCTGTTTCTCCGCGCCGCCAATCGAGCAGATAATCGCCCGCTTCGACCTTATCCGCTAGATCGTCCGGCCATGGCGTGATGCGTTCTCGCCAGCGTAGTTCTTCATAGAAACGCCAACAAGCGAAGGCCAACACGCCACCGGGACGCACACGCTCCGCCAGCGTTCGCAGTAAGGTTTTACGCCGCTCGAAATCGGGAACGTGATGCAGCACTCCGAACAGCGCTACGAGGTCATAGCGTCCGGTTGATGGCAAATCCTCAACGATGTACCCATCGACGATGTCCCGTTCTTCAAGTGTTGAGGAAATGTTCGGGAGAGCAGCGAGAGAATGCTGCGCCCGTGATAAAAGCGCCGCGTTGTTGTCGATGCCGTGATAAAGAATACGTAGGGGCGGCTCGTGAGCCGCCCCTACAGAGCTTGCTAAAAACAGGCCGAAACGCCCGTTACCGCAGCCCACATCCAAAACCGATAGCGCCTGTGAACTCACATCAAGATAGGGCAGCAGGCGCTCCCAACCGGGCCATGCTTGCTGGCGAGTCTGGTCAAAATCGGCGGCGGTGATGCGGTAGAACTCGCGGTTGATGTCGTTCAGGCGGCGGACAGTGGTGTCATCCATCGAAATTTGTCCTGTAGCAGATAACGACTATAGTATAGCTGTAGTGGTCAGTAGTCAGTTATCAGTAAAATCAGATTCGGCGATTGACTGACAACTAAAAACTGAGAACTGTAAACTTCAAGGGGGCATATGATTACCGTTAAGCGTGTTAGCGTCGGCTCGGCATTTAAAGTCGGCGCGATTGTCAGTCTGATTATTTCGGCGATCACAGGCTTATGCTTTGCGCTGTTTGCCGGGTCTATACTCACAACAATGTCCAGTATAGCAACTAGCATCAACCAGTCCGGCGGCACAACCACCAGCCTCACTCAGAACGATCTCGCGGCCTTTAACGCCGCCGGACTGACGAGCTTGTGCATTAGTGTCGGAATTCAAATGGTCGTTGCCGCTATCGGCGGCGGGCTGTTCAGCGGGCTGTTGGCGATTGCCTACAACCTCACCGCCCGATGGGTCGGCGGGTTGGAAGTCGAACTGCACGACGATGGCTATGGGTTCAATGCGCCCGTTCCACCGCCATCACAGCCGCGTTATAACCCTTATGCCGGAGGCGATAAAGCCAAGCGCCATCCCAACGAGGGATTCGATGCGTAGTCAGCTTTTCAGACGGGGGTTTAATCCCTCGTCTAAAAGGCTAAAATAGACCTATGTTGAAATATAAGCCCCGACTCGACTTAGAGCGCCACCGCGAACCGCTGTTGGCCATTTTGCGTGAGGTCGCGCTCACGCCTAACTTCTCACGGCAGCAGTTATCGCGCCTGCTCAAAACGCACCCCAAAGACGGCATCGGTCTTTACAGCCGTGATGAACTCATCGAAGGCTATCGCGCTTTCGCTGGCACGGCTGGGCTGCCGCCGTATGAAAACACGGTGCTGGAACTGCTGCGATTGAAGCCCGTTCGCAGTAGTTCGGGGGTGACTCCGGTGACGGTGCTAACGAAACCGTTCCCATGCCCCGGCGAGTGTATCTTCTGTCCCAACGATGTGCGGATGCCCAAGAGCTACCTTGCCGACGAACCCGGCGCGCAGCGTGCCGAGCAAAACGGCTTTGACCCCTATCTACAGACATATACGCGCTTGCAGGCATACTATAACGTCGGTCACCCAACCGAAAAAATCGAGGTGATTATCCTCGGCGGCACATGGTCGTTCTATCCTGAGAGTTATCAAATCTGGTTCGTGAAGCGTATCTTCGACGCGCTGCACGATTTTGGCTCCGGCATCAATCGCTGTGCCGAAGTCGAGGCGGCGCTGAAAACAACCTCACAGTTCCAGCCCGCGCCGATGATCGACGCGCCGTTCATGAATCCGATCCCCAATGTGGCGTTGTTGGATGGACGGCATTTGACGCGCAACTACAATCAGGTTGTGCAGACCATCTACCGCGATGAGATGTACCGTTCGCGGGATATGGCGCAGGCGATTGCGGACGGAAAGCGCGAACAATCGCCATCCGATGAGTATGCGACGTGGGACGAACTTGAAGCGGCGCACCGCGAAAACGAGAGCGCGGCCTGTCGCTGCGTGGGACTGGTGGTGGAGACGCGCCCCGACCATATCAGCGTGGAAGAAGTGCTGCGTATCCGGCGGCTTGGCTGCACGAAGGTTCAGATCGGCTTCCAGAGCTTGAACGATGACGTGCTGAAAATGAACCGTCGCGGGCATAACGTCGCGGCTACCCGGCGCGCTGTGAAATTACTGCGACAGGCGGGTTTCAAGATTCACGCTCACTGGATGCCGAACCTGTACGGCTCGTCACCCGATGCTGACATTGAAGATTATCGCCGCATGTTTGCCGATGCCGACTTTCGCCCCGACGAACTCAAAGTGTATCCGTGTTCGCTGATCGAAAGCGCCGAATTGATGCAGCGCTATGAGGACGGTTCATGGCATCCGTATACGCAGGCTGAACTATTGTATGTGCTGGCGGAGTGCTTCCGCTTGACGCCGGAATACTGCCGTTTGACGCGGGTGATCCGTGATATTCCCGGCACGGATATTGTCGCGGGCAACGAGATGACCAATTTTCGCCAGCTTGTCGAGAACGAACTGACGCGGCATGGCGAACGCAGCAGCGACATCCGCGCACGGGAAATCGGGCAGCGCACGTTCGACCCTGATACACTGCGTTTGGATGAAGTAGGGTATGCGTCCAGTTGTGGCGACGAAATTTTTCTACAATATATAACACCAGAACGGTACATTGCGGGCTTCTTGCGCCTCGCGCTGCCAGATCGAAACCTTGAGCCGCTAACGCCGGAACTCGGCGCAGCCGCCATCATCCGCGAAGTGCATGTCTACGGCCAGGCGCTTGGGCTTGGCGAGAGCGGTGACGGACGCGCCCAACATGCGGGACTGGGAACGCAGTTGGTCGAGCGGGCGTTAGAGATCGCGGCGGAACGTGGTTATCAGCGCGTGGCGGTGATTTCGGCAGTCGGGACGCGGGAGTATTATCGCAAGCGCGGCTTTGTAGATGACGGCGCAGCAAACAGCGCTTTGTACCAATGGCGGGAGTGCTAGATGGCATTAGCGAAACGGGCGGCGGAAGCGCGCCAACGACGTGTTCGGACGATTTTGCTGACGGTGATTCTGATCACCATTCCGTTTTACTGCGTGGGTTTCGTGCTGTGGGCATCCGCGCCGCAGCAGAACCGCCCGCCGACTACAGCGACGACTGCACCCAGTACGAATACGCCCGTCAACAGTGGATCGGCAACCGCGACCAATGTGCCGGGAGAGCCGAGTTTGACGCCGATTACGGGCGGTGGCATTACGACTGTGCCGATCACGCTCAACCCGCCAACGTCCAGCTTCCCGTCACCGACGCGCTTTATCACGGCGACGGCCACACGGCTGATGACCTTCACGCCCGCGCCGCCGACGGTTGTGCCACCGACATCCGTACCACCAACTGCTGTAGCGCCGACATCCGACCCGGTGCTGTTCGATACGCCGTTACCGTTTGACGAATTACCGTAAGCTGTGGGTTTTATTGTAGGTTTAGACGAGGGGAGGAAGGCGGAAAAGATAGTGCCGGGTACAGAGTACGAGTACCGAGTGAAAACTCAGAACTCGGAACACAGCACTAAATTTCCCTGCTGAACCATGATAATCGACGACGCTATTTATGCAATGGAACGGCGCAGGCGCAACCTGCGTATTCTGCTGTTTGCGATTATCCTCGTGACGCTGCCATTCTATTTTGCAGGGTTCTTCCTGTGGGCCACCGCGCCCGATCAAGGCTCAAGCCTGCTTGACGATGGCACGCTGACAGCGACTTATACGCCGCTCGGACGCACGGCGACGGTACAGGCGGCCACTGGCCAACCGAGCCGTACTCCCTTTGGCGGCACAGCAACACCGCTTGGCGACCCACTGCGGCCCACGCCGATTCAGTTCAACCCGCCGCCTGCGGTGGCGACTCAGCCGCCAACGGCCACGTTTAGCGTCGTCATTCCGACATCGACCAACGCGCCGACGTTGACGCCTCAGCCTAACCAGCCGTCGAATACGCCTTTACCGGAGCAGCCATCGAATACGCCACTGCCGCCACCGTCCAATACGCCTGTACCGCCACCGACAGACGTGCCGCCACCAACAGACGTGCCACCGCCAACAGATGTGCCGCCGACAGACGTGCCGCCACCGACAGACGTACCACCGCCGACAGATGCGCCGCCACCGGATGATGGCGAGGACACCACCGAACAGATCGTAGCGCAAGATAGCGGCGACGGTGGAGATCGCGGCTTTGGCGATGACACCACGCAGTCCGGTGAGTAGTAGCAAAACCTCGCTGTTTGCGGTAAAAATAAGTTGAATGATCCCGGTAGGGGCGCAGCAATTCAGCGCCCCTACAGTACGCTATGGCTTTATTGAGGAGCAGCTCTTTGTTCAACGTGAAAGAGCATTTACGCGCATTAGTCGAATCTCACGCGCCGTCCGGCCATGAAGGCCCCGCCCGCGAAATCGTCCGTGAGGCGTGGAGCGGGCTGGTCGATTCGATGGAAGAAGATAAGCTCGGCAGTTTGATCGGCATCAAGCGCGCCACTGAGCGCACCAGCCCACTCGACCTCGGCCCCAGCCCGCGCCGCATTATGCTGGCGGCGCACATGGACGAAATCGGCATGATGGTCGGCGGCATACAGGATGGCTTTATTTATGTTCATCGCATCAGCGGCGTCGATAACCGCGTGATGTTATCGCAGCCGGTGATGGTGCATGGGCGCGAGACATTACCGGGAGTGGTGGCCGCCAAGCCGCCGCATCTCTTGACTGCCGATGCCCGCCGCAAATATCCCGCTTTCAAAGAACTGATTATTGACGTAGGTTTGCCGCCGGCCAGAGTAGCCGAACTGGTGCGTGTGGGCGATTTGATTACGCTCGACGTGCCGATGATCGACTTACAGGGCAAGCGTGTCGCGGCGAAGGCCATGGATGACCGCGCCTGTGTTGCGGCAGTAACTGTGTGCCTGCATGAACTCCAGTCGATGCGTCACAAGTGGGACGTTTATGCCGCGTCCACCGTTCAGGAAGAAACCGGCCTGTACGGGGCGACAACGGCGGCCTATCACATCAAGCCGGATGTGGCGATTGCGCTGGATGTGACCTTCGCGGAGCAGCCGGGAGTCGAGGCCGATACCGCCAGCGAAATGAACGGCGGCCCGGTGATCGGCATTGGCCCTAACTTTCACCCGCGCCTGTATGAAAAACTGCGGGGCGTTGCGCGTCATTACGAGATCAAAGTGCAGGACGACGCGACTCCCGGCGCAAGCGGTACAGACGCATGGGCTATTCAGGTGGCGCTGTCCGGCATTCCAACCGCGCTGTTGAGCATCCCCATTCGCAATATGCACTCGCCTGTGGAAACGCTCGACCTGCGTGACATCGAGCGCACGGGGCGCTTGCTGGCGCATTTTATCGCCAGCCTTGACGCTGATTTCCTGACGGCGATTGCATGGGATGCGCCCAAAGAGGACACCGCGAAAGACAATGGCGGCAGCGAAGATGCTGACGTTCACGACGATGATTCAGATGACGACGAGAATGACGATTAAAGTATAGGTGTAGGGGCAAGGCATGCCTTGCCCCTACTTGTAACAGGGACAGTACAAATGATTCTGCGTGAACTTTCAGAAGCGTCGGGCGTTTCCGGCAACGAGGATGCCGTTCGCAAGATCATTCTCAAGGCGATAGAACGCCACGCTGAGGACATTAAAATCGACGCGCTGGGCAGCGTGAC
>JACMMD010000201.1 GCA_014379235.1 Anaerolineae bacterium | reverse complement strand
GCCTGTTCCAAGCGCCGAGATGAGCGCCTTGATCTCGTTGTTATCGAGAATTTTGTGCAGACGCGCACGTTCGGTGTTCAGGATTTTACCGCGCAATGGCAGAATGGCCTGGAAGTGACGGTCTCGGCCTTGTTTGGCACTGTTGTGAACGAAGACTCCGCTTGCCAGCGCAAAGTTATGGGTATTCGGCACTTCGATGTCATAGACATCTATACGTTCTTCGACGCGCTCAATGGCAACGATGCGATGATTATGGTTATCGATAGCCTCTCGTGCGCTTTGCTCGTTTCCATCAAAGTAACGCGCACAGAAGCTATCGAATCGGAGCAGTGTTTTGTCGTTGGTTTCCCGACGATGGGTTTGATAGGCATCAAGGTTCAGGAAACCATTGTCAATTTCAACCTGCTTTAGAGCGGCTATGGTCTTTGCATAGTAGGTTTGCTGCAAGGTCTCGCGGCGCTTGGCTCTAAATTCAGGCGTCCATTGTTCGCTGGTTTTTTCGCGCCGCCATTCAAGCAGGTCGCTATTTTGCCACTGTTGTTTGGCTTGCTGTGATGCTAGTTCACGCGCTTCGGGATTTTCATTGAAGTAAGCGCGAACTCGTTCTGCCTGCTTCTGACGATTGGCCTCATTGCTCCAGTATTCAATCTGGGCTTCATTAAGCTGTGCGTTATTGCGCTGACGATAACTTTCATCGGTATCGTAGAACTCACGCCATTTGGCAGTCATGTATGCTTTGTAGTTGGCATCTGCCCATTGAGCTTTAGCTTGCTCTGAAAGAATTCTGCGGGTTTCTGACTGACGCATCCGCTCACTCATCATAAGGCGGAAGTTGTAGCCTTGCCGCAAGTCTCGACATTTCTGAATCACGTCGGGGCGATGTAGTGTGCGTGCGACATGGGTACGATGGAGAGCAAAATGCTCATCAGACGGCATTCGCTGAATATTTGTCGGATTGTTATTCAGCTTGTTAAAGTCTTTGTGATGGCAGTGATCGCCCGATTCAACATTGTACACACCTTGCCAACGGTTATGCCAATCTGCCAGCAGATGTGTGAAAAGCCAGCTATCGGAACGCGGATTCCAGACCATTTCATAGCCGCTTATCGTGATATTTGGCTGTGCCGCGTCCGAGAGCTTTCGATATAGAGGCATGAGTGAGTCGTTGGGCGTTAACTCTGCGGCGGCTTTGTAGCTGCCATCGCGCAGCATGAAGCGATGATCGGGAGTGGAGGTGATAACCTCATCATTGTCGAGTGTGATGCGAATCACTTCGGTGTTACGTTTCGTGATGCGCGGATTGATGATGCGCTCTAAGCCAATCGTCCCATCATTCCTGATGGTATAGCAGAAATGCTCTTTGCCCTGTGCCTGTTCTGCTATGATTTCCACAAAGCTGAGATGACGACCATCCGCTAAGGCGATTTTTGTGTCACCGGAGAAACAACCGCCTGCCGAGTCACCTTCGACGATGTAAATTTCGGCATCCATGCCACGCTGAGAGCAGTCGGCCAACTTGCCGGGAAGGGTGCTGCTTTCGAGCAAGCTAGGGCCGCTGCGAACGAGGTCGCGGGCTTTGCGGGCGGCTTCACGGGCGCGCTGGCTGGTCATGCACTTATCGACAATGCGGCGGGCTTCACGCGGGTTAACTTCGAGGAATTCGTAGAACGCCTCAGAAATCACCTGCGATACCGCGCCCTGTGCATCCGGGTTCAAGAGCTTGACTTTCGTTTGGCTCTCGAACTGTGGGTCAGGGTGTTTGATGCTGACAATCGCCGTGATGCCTTCGAGTGTGTCGTTGCCTGAGAAGTTGCTATCTTTCTCTTTAAGTAGCCCCGCTTTGCGCGCATAACGGTTGATGACGCTGGTGATGGCCGTGCGTAGTCCGGTTAGATGCGAACCGCCGTCGGGCGTGTTGATGGTATTGGCAAAGGCGAGTTCGGTTACTGTTGCCGTATCGTTGTATTGGAAAGCAACTTCAACACCAATGTTATATGGTGCTTTACCTTCGGGCGTAAACTCAACGTCACGTTCCGCGTAAACGGGTTCGTGCAGCGGTTCACGGTTGCGGTTCATGTAGCGGACGAAGGACTGCAAACCGCCTTCGAAATAGAAGGTTGTTTCCAACGGGATCGGACGAACGCGCTCATCACGCAGGGTAATGGTTACTTTGCGCGTCACAAAGGCCATCTCGCGGAAACGATTTAGCAGCGTGGTATAACTGAATTCATTCGTCTCTAGGATGTCGAAGTCTGGTTGGAAAGAGATGCGCGTTCCCGTCGATTCATCGGGCGTCATGTCGCGCACAGTCCGCACTTTGCGAACTGGAACACCAGTCTTGTAGTCTTGCTCCCAGAGCTGACCATCACGCCAAACTTCCGCCTTCAAATTGGCAGAAAGGGCGTTCACCGCCGATACGCCGACACCATGCAAACCGCCGCTGACTTTGTAGCCGCCAGTGCCGAATTTACCGCCCGCACCGATCACCGTCATAACGACCTCAAGGGTCGACATTTTACGATCTTTATGCTGCCCAACTGGAATGCCCGCACCATTGTCCGCAACTGAGACCCAGTGGTCATCTTGCAGCGTCACGAGGATATGATCGCAGCGGCCAGCTAGGGCTTCGTCAATCGAGTTGTCCACGACTTCGTAAATAAGATGATGCAGAGCGCGAACGTCTCTACCACCCACATACATGCCGGGGCGTTTACGAACGTGGTCGATACCTTCAAGGACGACGATACTATCTTCGTCGTATGGGTTTTCCACAGCGAGATTTTTATCTATATCTACCATCTGACTCCCTATCTGACTAATCGACGCACTTTCCCTAAACAAGAAGAACGCCGCTCAAGCGGCATATGTTTGAGGATGTTGGCTGGTGTGCGTCAACGATCTTTGCCTGAACATAGTTGTCGTGAGAAAACCGGGAGTAACATCACCTATCGGCGTTCGAATCAGTCTCTTTAGCCGTGATTACAATATCTCCCTTTCGAGCTTAATTATACTCGAAGTTTTCCCTTAAAACAATAGCGCCTGTGAACGTTTGTTCGTATTTTGGGCGTGAGAACAACAAAGGCGCGTGTGGCTGACTCGCTTGACATGAATCGCGCTGGCCACTACAATGCAATCAAGCTGCCCCCGTAGCTCAGCGGACAGAGCAGCGGTCTTTCAAATGGGAGCCTTTCGGGTGGAAGGTTGAGCGGATGTCCGTAGAGTAGCAATACTCCTCGCCGTTTGACCCCGACTCAGCATGAGCCGGATGAACTCCGAAAGTGCAGCGGGCTGTATCGGTGAACATCGTCAGCGTGGTAGCTTTGCTATCATTCTCGATAACGCCGAGCAAACCTCATGTGGGACAGAGGGATGCGTAGAGACTGTACGCCTGCCGCCTGTGAAGGCGATGACACAGTCCAGCCAGCAAGCGTTCGATTATGGCGTGGTCATGGAAACATGATGCTGGAAGCTAAACCGTTGGTGGGGGGTTCGAGTCCCTCCGGGGGCGCTGATGTTTGGAAAACAAAAATGGCTCGCATATGCGAGCCATTTTTGTTGTTGGGAATAGGGCGCGACATGTCGCGCCCCTACTCAGTTTGCTGGTACTAGGACATGATTTCCTGATACAGCGCTTGCGTCTCAGCGGATGGTTCTTGCCCGCTGCGTTTGAGTTCTTCGGTGAACTTCTGGAAGTGCGAGGCTGCTTCGCTCCGACGCCCTAGCTGCGTATACAGCCGCATGATTTCGCGGTGAAGTCCATCATGCGTCGAGTCTTCCGCGAGGGCGCGTTGGAACAATCCGAGCGCGTGTTCGGGGCGATCTTCCGCGAGGCGCACTTTGGCCATTTCGGTGAGCGCTTCCAGATAGCCAGCCTGGAAATCCTTGCGGCGTTCAAGAATCCACGGGTCGCTGTGACCTTGCAAGAAGGGGCCACGATAAATGTCGATTGCGCGCTGCCACGCGGCGATGCGAGTGGGGTTCTCGTCGTCACGTCCATCCATCAGCGCGCCAACAAAATCCATCACATCGTAATGAATGGCCAGATCAGGGTTAACGCGGTAATAACCGCCATCATGTACGAGAACATCCATGTCGAGCGCCTTGTGCAAACGGCGCTTGGTGACGTGGAATACATTCACGGCCTGATCGGTGTCGAGTTCAGGCCAAAAAGCTTGGCAGATCTCGGAGCGGGTGATGATCGGACGGTCTAGCGCGAAGAAGAACAACAAACGCGGCAGATGCCCTTCCCACGTATCAATCTGGTGGTTATCCATCAACACATAGCCGGGACCCAGCGCGTAAACCTCAAGTTTATTCTTGCCGTCCGCGATGTTGTAGAAATCGTGGGTGATAAGATGGTCGTCTTCGAGCAGCACAGCGCGGCGCTGTGCGATCAGCGACACCCAAGGCAAACGCGGCAAGGTACGGCTGTTGATGACCAGACGGCTGTTGGCTGGCATGTAATTGATGAGACGTTCTACAAACATTTGTACGTCGTCAGCGCTGTCGCTGCGATCATACTCGTCCAGTATCAAGATAAATGGTTCATCACTGATTTCGGCGAGATCACGCGAAAAAGTTTGCAGGAGCAGGTCAAAATTACTGTAGTCGCTCTCTGGTAGGATGTTGATGTGGCGGCCAAACGTCGGGTGCTGGTTCGCTAAATCATGCGTAATCCCGGAAAGGAAAGAGTTTACATTAATGTCATCGGGGCCCATCGCGTAGTAAAATACGCGAATGCTAGGATCGTTAATGAGTTTGGCGACAAGAACAGAGCGATAGCGGCTGCGCGGGTGCAAAAGAATGACCCGTGCATTGGTCGCTTGTTCGAGAAACGCCTGATAAGATCTTTCTATCAAGTCGTGCAATTTCATGGTTCGGAACGGTCTCCAAAGTATTGACAATTACGCAAGTTAAAGGGCTGGTAAGCATTATAACATACGCGATAAGTATTTGGCTAATGCAAAATTATCTATCACTTACAATCTTTAGCAACACCGACCTAGCAAGTTATTGAGCCTTAGTGATAGTGTAATGATTTTTAAGGATAAACATGACGCAAACAACGACCTCTCGTAGCATAGAACGGCCACTGAGGCCGTTTGGGCTAACCCTAGCCATCTTGGCTAGCGTCGTGTTATTTTCTGTGCTGCCGCTTATGCAGATCGCGTTGGTGTTATCCGTGCGCCAGCATTTCTCACAGCAGGATTACCAGTTTGGCGAGGACGGTGTACAAGCAATCGCCAGCGGTGGCGATGTACTGGGTATTGGCGATACGGAACTGCTGCTGCGGGGTGTGATCGCGGTCGCGTTTCTCGTTATTGGCATCGCGGCGTGGATCGGACGCCCACGCGCTGTTCACGCGCTCATGTTGGTGGCGGTGCTGGCACTGGCGTTGGGAACGATTGCCGCGAATTTGCTGCCCATACTCAATGCTCGTGCGCTGGAAACAGGGGTTACGTCGGGTGATACTCTTGGGCAACCGTTCCGCGTGGCTGAACTCGTGCTGACTCTTCTCGTGCCGCTGTATGTCGTGTGGTACATGAACCGTGGCCCGGCCCGCGCCTTCTACCGGGGCAACTATTTGCCGCTGCCTGCCGAGCGTGAGGGCTAAACGGCTGCGGTTCCACGCTGCTGGCGCTCTTGTAT
>JACMMD010000200.1 GCA_014379235.1 Anaerolineae bacterium | reverse complement strand
TTCGGCATGGTGGTGCGCTACGCGATGAACGAACTGCCGAATTATATCGCTGCCCCTTCGCCTGCGGATGGATCAGCCGGCCCACAGCATACGGCCTTACAATTTATTTGTCCCGATCTGGCATATCTGGAACGGGCATATGCGGATTATTTGTCGGGGCGTCCGTCACAAGACCCCGCGCTGATCTCGATGACGTTTTCGGCGGCGGATTCGACGCTTGCTCCGGCAGGAAAGCACACGCTGTTTCTTTGGGGGCAGTATTACCCGTATGAAATAGCATCAGGCGAATCGTGGGATGACATCGGGCAGCGCGAGGCCGATCATATGCTGGCGAAACTGGTGCAGTACGCGCCCAATGTAAAGGATGCGGTGATCGGGCAGCTTGTCGAGACGCCGTTGTATTTGGAGCGCACGTTAGGACTGCTGCGTGGAAATGTTATGCATCTCGAAATGAGCCTTGACCAGATGTTTATGCTGCGTCCGGCGCTGACGATGGGCAACTATCGCGGCCCGATCAAAGGGTTATATCTAACGGGCGCGAGTACGCATCCCGGCGGCGGGATTATGGGTGCGGCGGGACGTAATGCCGCGTATGTTCTGCTTCATGATTTATCACGTAAGCGTTTGTTTGGCTTTCTGCGGGGCAATAAGGAACAACGTTGACGTATTTCGGCTTTCTGGTAGTGTTTATATGCCTGCCGATTCTCGCACTATTAGCGCTTACTGCGTGGGATGCACGGCGGGGTATCGCGCTTCCCGCTTCACTGCGTTCGCGTTCGACTGTGCTGGTGCTGCTGGCGCATGTAGTAGTCGCGGTGGTTTACACGACGCCGTGGGACAATTATCTGGTGGCGACGCGGGTATGGTGGTATCGGCCAGAATTGGTTGTTGGCATTACGCTCGGCTATGTGCCGATTGAAGAATACATGTTCTTCGTGCTGCAAACGATTTTCATAGGCTTATGGCTGTTGTGGTTAGCGCGACACTTCAAGTCGCGGTTTGGTGGTGCGCTGCTACCGTCCTTGCGACAGTATGGGCTAATGTTTGGCGGCGTGATCTGGTTGGCATCGGTGGTGATTCTGATCGTCGGTTGGCAGTCGGGAAATTATCTGGCGCTGATTCTGGTGTGGGCGCTGCCGCCGATCACCTTTCAACTGTGGTTCGGGGCTGATATTTTGTGGCGTTATCGGGCGGCTGTCATCCCGGCTTTGCTCACCGCAACGATCTATCTCGGCGTAACCGATGCGCTGGCCATCGACGGCGGAACGTGGACAATCAACCCTGAAAAGTCGCTGAACATTTTTCTCGGTGGGATACTGCCACTAGAGGAGTTTATCTTTTTCTTCCTGACAAATACGCTGGTGGTGTTCGGCGTGACGCTGGTGCTGGCGCAAGAGAGCCAAACGCGGGCATCGAAAATGTTGTCACAACGAACGGTTCGGATAGGGGAGTAAGGTGCGTAACTGGATGCCGCAGCAGCGAGACTTCGACGATTGAACAACAGCGCATTTCGCATGTTTCAGGGTGAAGAGCATCGCGCTTTTTCGCTAGAGGGCCAACAGGGAGCGGCGTTGTTGGTGCATGGCTTTCCCGGTACGCCCGCCGAAATGCGCCCATTAGCGGCAGTTTTGAATCAAGCAGGTTGGACGACGCGGGGTATTCTACTTCCCGGCTTTGGCGCGGAGATTGAGACGCTTGGCAGTCGTACCCCTGTCGATTGGGTGGAGTCAGTTCGGCTGGCGGCGCTCGACTTGCAGCGAGACCATTCGCCCCTTTTGCTGATCGGTAACTCGATGGGTGCGGCGCTGTGTTTACAAGTTGTCGCACACAACGCGGATTTGCATCCGGCGGGTCTGATCTTGCTGTCACCGTTCTGGCGCGTGGGTCATGTTCTGTGGCGGATGCTGCCTGTACTGCGGTTTGTGTTTCCGCAAATTCGCCCGTTTGGGCTGGTGAAGATGGACTTCTCTGATCCCCAAGTGCGGAAGGGTGTCCACAACTTCATGCCCGATGTCGATCTGGATGACGTTAAAGTGCAGCAGGCGCTTCGGGCGTTCAGTATTCCGACGAAACTGCTCAATCACATTCGTACTGTGGGCCATGCCGCTCATCGTTTCGCGCCGCAAATCACCTGCCCGACGTTGATCGTACAGGGCACGGACGATGAACTGGTCAGCCCGAAGATGACACGAACGCTGATGCAGCGTTTTGCGGTTGCTCCACGTTATGTTGAGGTGCGCGGCAGTCATGATGTCGTGAATCCAAAGGCGGCTTCGTGGCCGGCGGTTGAACGGGCGGTGTTGGGCTTCGCAAATGGTATCCAGCATGAGGCAGAACGATAGTGAGCGGCATTGCTTCGACGTGGCGAATGGGTGGTGAGGCGGGCACGCTGCGCCCCCATGTTCTGCTGATCGTGTTATGGGTGCTGGCGATGATCGCATTACCGATCATGCGCTGGATATGGGGCGATATGATTATTCCGGCAGGCGTGATGGTGGGTGTGTTGTTTCAGGCTGCCGCCGTATATTCGGTTTTAGCGCCCGCGTGGGGGATCAAGCGGACGCTGTGGATCGGGGCTTGTATCGTTGTGATGGCGTGGATTGTCGAGGCTGTTGGCACACACACCGGGTTCTTATTCGGAAAATATGTTTACAGCGACCTTTTGCAACCACAAATTGCGGACGTGCCGATCCTTATTCCGCTGGCGTGGTTCATGATGCTGCCCTGTGCGTGGGGCGTGGCGGCGTTGGTGACGGGCGAAAGGCGCGGCATCGCCTTCGTGATGGTTAGCGCGTTGGCGTTTACCGTATGGGATTTGTTTCTTGACCCGCAGATGGTTGGATGGGGATTTTGGCGCTGGCTTGAACCTGTCGCGCCGGGACTTGGCAGCTATTTCGGTATCCCTTGGTTGAACTATGTTGGCTGGTTCGTGGTGGCGGCGATCATGACCGCGCTGCTGCGACCAAAGGCGCTGCCTATACGCTGGTTGGTGGTGATTTACGTCGTCACATGGGTGCTGGAAACGATAGGGCAGTTAGCGTTCTGGGCGCTGCCCGGCCCGGCGCTAGCTGGATTTATCGGCATGGGTGGGATGCTGTTGGTGGGTTGGTTCAGCCATCGGCGTCGAGTGGCTGTATTATGACTCCGAGCTGGATAGCCGCTGCGGTTGGATTCGGGCTGGCATTTGTGGCGGGTTCGCTGCCCTTCTCGTATTGGATCGGGCGCTTGGCGCTTAAGACGGACATCCGTACACGCGGCGATGGTAATCCGGGTGCGACGAACGTGCTGCGCGCTGGCGGCAGGGGGTGGGGAGCGTTAGCGTTAGCGCTTGATTGTTTGAAAGGCGCGCTGCCTGTTGCCGTAGCGAACTTTGTGCTGCATTGGGATGGGCTGGCGTTGGCGCTGGTTGCTATCGCGCCCATCTTAGGACATGCATTTTCGCCGTTTCTGGCTTTTCGCGGCGGGAAGGCAGTTGCAGCGACTTTCGGCATATGGACGGGGCTGACGATCTGGGAAGCGCCAAGCGTTCTCGGCATCATGCTCGGCTTGTGGTATGCGTTTATCGACGTTGATGGATGGGCGGTACTGCTGGCGATGCTGTCACTGCTGATGTACTTCGTTCTGACAGGTCACACGGGTGATACTCTGCTGATCGCGTGGGTGGGAAATACGGCAGTTCTGGCGTGGAAGCATCGACAAGACCTCACGCGAATGCCGGAACCGCGGCGCTGGTTGCAAAAACGCGGAACCTCATGATTTTCACGCTGCTTGTCATATTTGTTACTGTGGCGTTTATCGTCATCACGCTGACAGCAGTCGTCAATGCGTTGATGTTTCCGCGACTGTACGTGTCGGCTGTGCGGAGTAGAACGCGAGTTTCAGTGCTTATTCCGGCACGTAATGAAGCCAATGTCATTGCAGAAACCGTTCGCGGCATATTGGCACAAACCTACACCAATCTGGAAGTCATTGTATTAGACGATGCTTCCGATGATGGAACCGCAGAGGCAGCATTAGCAGCAGGTGAAGGTGATGCACGCTTGCAAGTGATTGCTGGTAAGCCTCTTCCATCCAGTTGGTGGGGAAAGAACTGGGCTTGTCATCAACTGGCGCAAGTGGCGACAGGCGACTGGCGCATCTTTACGGATGCCGATGTGCAGTGGAAGCCGGAAGCATTGAGCGCAGTAGTAGACGAGATCGAGCGCACGAATGCGGATTTGTTGTCGGTTTGGCCGACTCAGCACAGCGAAACATGGTCTGAGCGGCTGGTCGTGCCCTTGATGGCGCTGGCGATCATCGGCTACCTGCCGCTCATTGGTGTGCATTTCACCCGTTGGCGGATGTTTGCGGCGGCGAACGGGCAGTGTATGGCCTTTCGGCGCGAGTGTTACGCGGCGGTTGGTGGACATGAGGCAGTGCGCGATCAGATTCTTGAGGACGTTCTGTTAGCGCGGCGTGTGAAGGCGCTCGGACTAACGCTGCGAATGGTGGATGGGGCGGGTCTCATCAACTGCCGGATGTATTCGGGTTGGGCATCTGTGCGCGATGGTTTTGCGAAGAACATCCTAGCAGGCTATGGCGACAGTGTAATCGCGTTATTGTTGGCGACAGTGTTTCATTGGCTGCTGTTTATTTTTCCGGCGCTATGGTTGGCGTTTGGATGGTCACGTAACGCGATTGGTTGGCCACTGTGGCCAGCGTTACTCGTTGGCTTAGGAATTGGTGTGCGGGCGTTAACGGCTGCGGTTACACGCCAGCGAGTCCTTGATGCAGTGTATATGCCGCTCTCGGTGCTGCTGATGACGTGGATAGCGGGTCAAGCCCTGTGGTGGCGCTGGCGCTACGGTGGGCCGCGCTGGAAAGGGCGCAGCCTATCCCCTCAAGAGGTTGTAACAGCGCAGCGGGTTAAGCATGGTTGAACAGATGCCGATTGTCATTATTGGCGCAGGCATTGGCGGAATGAGCGCGGCCATACGGTTAGCGGTGCATGGTCGGCGTGTGATTGTCGTTGAGCAGAACGAGAATGTCGGCGGCAAGATGGGCGAAATTCATCAGGACGGGTTTCGCTGGGATTCGGGGCCGTCGGTGATTACCATGCGGGCGGTACTGGAAGATTTGTTCAACGCGGCGGGCCGCAAGCTGGACGATTATCTAACACTGCTGCCGCTTGAGCCGATAACACGCTATTTTTATCCTGATGGAACGGTATTCGATGCGACGCGGGATTGGCCGCGAATGGCATCACAGATCGCCAAACTCGATGAACGTGATGTCGAGGGCTATGCAGCGTTTCTGTCGTATGCGGCGCGCCTGCATCGCATCACAGGGCCGGCGTTTATCTATGGCTCGCCACCGAGCCTCAATAGTTTCAAGCGAGTTTCGCCGCTCGACGCTTTGCGAATCGACGGGATGCGAACGATGGACGCGGCTATTCGCGGCTTCGTGCGCTCACCGCATTTACGGCAACTGTTGGGGCGATTCGCTACTTACGTCGGCGCAAGCCCATTTCTCGCACCAGCGACGCTAAACGTCATCGCTCACGTCGAACTCACGGGCGGCGTGTGGTATCCGCAGGGCGGCGTTTACGCGATTGCGCGGGCGCTGACAAAACTGGCGGAGGAGTTGGGGATTGAGATACGCACGAGTTCTCCAGTTCGGAAAATCGTCGTCGAGGAGGAAGGGGCGCGCGGCATTGTATTGGCCGATGGCACGAAGATCGCGGCGCGGGCGGTAATTGCGAATGTGGACGTAGCGACGGTGTACGAAACGCTGCTGCCATCCGAAAGTGTGCCAGCAAGGCGAGTGCAATCGCTTGCACAGCGCGAACCATCGTGTTCGGGGTTTGTGTTGATGCTCGGTGTGGAAGGGCAACACGAGGCGCTGGCGCATCATAATATCTTTTTCTCGTCGGATTATCGGCGCGAGTTTGACGATATTTTTAAGCGTGGTATTGCGGCTGACGAACCGACGATCTACGTAGCTATCACCTCAAAAACCGATCCATCCGACGCGCCCGAAGGGTGTGAGAACTGGTTCGTGCTGGTCAATGTGCCGTCATTGAGCGAGCGTTTTGACTGGACAAGCGAAACTGCGGCTTATCGAGAGCGCGTATTGGCCCGGCTGGCGACATTCGGGTTTGATGTGCGCGGGCGGATTCGTTCGGAAAGTATGCTGACGCCGTTTGATTTGGAACGCCAAACGGGTGCGCGGCGAGGAGCGCTCTACGGTGCGTCATCGAATAACCGATGGGCTGCGTTCCGGCGTCCGCATAACCGCGCGTCTGATGTACATGGGCTGTACTTCGTGGGCGGCACTACACATCCCGGCGGCGGTGTGCCGATGGTGATGCTGTCCGGCAAAGCGGCGACGGATATGCTGATTGAAGATGGTCACTGAGCGGAAATCAAAACCGCTCGATGCATCGAGCGGTTTTGATTGATGTTTATTGGTGAGAAAGCGGCTTAACGAACGACGGCTTTCTGCTGCTTCGCGTCTTCGGTTTTAGTGTCGAAGGACAGCGACAACTGAGTTTGCGCGTCAAAGAGATGGATGTTATCGATATTGATGGCCATGCCAATACGCTGACCAATACGCGCCTGAGTACGTGGGTCTGTACGAGCAACAAACGTTTTGCCGCCTTCTTCAAGATACAGGATCATTTCGTTACCCATTTGCTCGATCACGTCAACATTGGCTTCGACATGCGATGGAGTAATGTTCGCGGGTTGGTAGTCAACGTCGTGAATGTCTTCAGGACGGACACCGAGAACGACCTGCTTGCCAACATGATCGCGGTAAGGGCCAGCCTTCGATGCAGGGACGTTGATCTGAATCACGCCCGTATCGACCACCAGACCATCACCCTGCGGCTTGAGCGAGGCATCGAAGAAGTTCATGGCGGGACTGCCGATGAAGCCCGCTACGAACACGTTGCGCGGGTTGTGGTACAGGTTGAAGGGGGAGTCGATTTGCTGCAACTCGCCTGCGTTGAGGACGCAGATGCGCGTACCCATCGTCATGGCTTCAACTTGGTCATGTGTTACATAGATGAAGGTTGTCTCAAGCCGTTGGTGCAGCTTGCTGATGAACGAACGGGCTTCCACACGCAGCTTGGCGTCGAGGTTGGACAGCGGCTCGTCCATAAGGAACACGGCTGGTTCGCGCACGATGGCGCGGCCTACCGCGACGCGCTGACGTTGACCGCCGGAAAGCTGACGAGGGCGTCGATCAAGCAGGGGGTCGATGCCGAGGCTTTTGGCGGCTTCGCGTACACGTTGGTCAATGATTTGCTTGGGGGTCTTACGCAGGCGCAGACCAAACGCCATGTTGTCGTAAACGGTCATGTGAGGATAAAGCGCGTAGCTCTGGAACACCATCGCAATGTCACGATCTTTTGGCGCGACGTTGTTGACGACGCGATCACCGATCAGGATTTCGCCTTCAGTGACTTCTTCCAGCCCTGCGAGCATCCGTAAACTGGTCGATTTACCGCAACCGGATGGGCCTACGAAAACCAAAAACTCTTTATCTTCAACATATATATTGAGATCGTTTATAACGTGGGTGTTGCCAAAGCGTTTATGGACATGATTGAAAGTTACACTAGCCACAGGTGCTCCTCCATGTTCGGATATTATTGAGCTTAACTCGAACTACAGCTTTCGGTATTGTTGGTTAATTTGCACAAAGATATTGCTTTATGCAAAGCCCCTTTTCTAAGGGGAAATTATAATGGCAACTTTCAAGTTTGCAAAAAGTCGTTTCTCGTTTGCAACGAAGAGTATTAAAATGGTCTCGTAACCTTATCTGTAGTACACGAAGCGAGACTGCGACGTATGACCGAAAACTTGAATGCTGAAATAATTGCGATTGGCACGGAGATTTTACTCGGCGAAATTGTTGATACCAACTCAGTATATATCGCACGAAGCCTGCGCGACATTGGTGTCAATTTGTACTTTATGACCTCAGTCGGCGATAACGAGCGCCGCATCGCTGACGCAATTCGTATTGCCCTATCGCGGGCGCAGGTCGTTATCACCTGCGGCGGACTTGGCCCGACTGTCGATGATATGACACGGCAGGCGGTGGCGATGGCCACTGATCGTGAACTCACATTTCATCAAGAACTTCTGGACGAAATCGCGGCGCGGTTTGCAACTTTTCGATCTCAGATGACCGACAATAATAAGCGGCAAGCTTTTCTGCCGGACAACGCAATTGCCATTCATAATCCGGTTGGAACTGCGCCGTCGTTCATCGTTGAACATAATGGTGGCGTGGTAATCAGCTTGCCGGGTGTGCCGCGTGAAATGAAGTTCCTGATGGTTGACAAAGTGCTGCCATATCTGCACGAGCGTTATCAGCTTGGCATCATCAAAGCGCACGTTCTTCACACGGCGGGCATTGGCGAGAGTATGCTTGATGACGCGATTGGCACTGAACTGCTCGAGCAGAGCAACCCGACGATTGGGTTGGCAGCTCACAGTGGGCAGGTAGATGTGCGAATCACGGCGAAGGCGGACAGCGTTGAAGAAGCTGATCAGATGATCGCTCAGGTTGAGGCCCAGTTACGGGCGCGCATCGGCGCTAACATCTATGGCGTAAATGACGAAACGTTAGAGCAAGCGTTGGTCTCCCTGCTGAAAGAGCGCGGCTTGGCGATGGCGTTGAGCGAAACTGGAATTGGCGCATACGTCAACGATCAGGTTAGCAAAGTTCCGCAGGGCAAGGAAATACTGACGCTCGTAGAGTCGTTTACAAACCCTGATGAACTGCGGGCAGCGCTTGGTCTTCCTGAAAAGGCGACCCTCAAGGAGTTAGCTCAGGCAGCGGTTGAACGGGTTTGCGAACAATCAGGCGCGATGGCGTGTATCGCGGTGGTGAGCCTGCCCGACAGCAACGAAGCCGCCGACAGCGAAGAGGGTACGGCAGTGGTCGCTTATGTCGGTGGACAGAGCCGATCACGAGTTTACGGATTTGGCGGGCGCTCAGAAACAGTGCGGCCTTGGGTTAGTATGTGGACATTATCGATGGTGTGGCGCATGTTGAAAGAGCAGGCTGATGTGGAATCGGTTCGCTGACCGGGTGCTAACCATCCAGAACCAGAAGCGGAGCAGCCTCGCGTTGTGGCTGGCTCCGCGTTTGCAAAAACTGCCTCTACCGATGCAGCGCTATGATGATCCATTCTTACCTTACGGTAAGGCGATAATTGAGGCTACGCATGATCTAGTATGCGCTTATGTATTTGATCTGGCGGCATATCTGGCGCTGGGTGCGGCGGGGGCAGTTGCGTTAGAGCGAAGTATCGCGTTTGTGGGCGAGGATGCGGTCACGATTTTGCATGGGCCGTTTGCCAGCACGGATTACGTTGAACTCACTTACGAAACTGCGTTCAATGTGGACGCGGTCACACTGGTTAAAGGCACGGCGGTTGAGCCTTACACAGCCCGTCCGACTCGTGGGGCGTTTGTCATGCGCTATGATGAGCCGCAAGAATCGGGGTTCGATCAGGGTGAGGCAGGCGTTTACTGGACGGGCGCGGGTTTGTTCGATTGGTATGCTGACAGTCAGCGCGTTTGGCGACTGCGGTTAACGGATGGCGCGCTGAATGAGTCGCTTGGCGACGATTTTGCGGAAAAGGTACGGGCGGCATGTGAAAAGGCGCGGGATGCTGACACAACTGCTGCTTGATGCGGGGCTGCTGCAATTCGGGTGGTTTGAGGGCGCTCCGATGCATCTGGGCTTGGAAATGCTACCATCTT
>JACMMD010000199.1 GCA_014379235.1 Anaerolineae bacterium | reverse complement strand
CAAGTCATAGGCCGCGTCCACGTATTCGGCTACCAGCGGATCGTGCGAGACGATCAAAATCGTCGTACCCTGCGCCTGACCGATCTCGCGGAACAGCGTCAACATGCGCTTGGTCGTGCGCGTATCGAGGCCGCTGGTGGGTTCATCGGCCAAAATCAGGCCGGGACGCAGCGCCAGCGCCCGCGCAATCGCCACACGCTGCCGCTGACCGCCGCTCAATTCATCCGGCACATGATCGGCCCACGCGCTGAGGCCCACCACTTCCAGCGCCGCTTTTGCCCGCTTCTTGCGCTCAAAATAGCCGAGTCCCGGCAGCCGCAGCGCAAGGTCAATGTTCTCCATCGCAGAGTATGTTGGCAGCAGCGTATAACTCTGGAAGATGAACCCGATGCGCTTGCGCCGCAGCGCTCCGCGCATCCCTTCGCTCATGCGTGTGATCTCTTGATCGTAGACGGTGATCGTGCCCGCCGTCGGCTTATCCAGCGCGCCGACAAGGTTCAGCAGCGTGGTTTTGCCGCTGCCCGACGGCCCGTACAGCGCCACCAATTCGCCGGACATGACAGTCAAATCGACGCCGCGTAAGACGCGAACCGCCGTTTCGCCAGATCCAAAAGCGCGTTCGACGCCGTTGACCTGTACCCGTACTTCATTCATGCCTTCACCTTCTTGCGCCCGAACCTGAACCAGCGCCGCCCTTTGGCTTCTTCGGGCAGTTCGTCTTGCACAACGCCGGCGTCACTGCTCATATCTTCGCTGTCGTTTTCGGGACGCAGTAAAATCCCTTCGGGGCGAATCTCCACCGCGATACGTTCAGCGTTATGAAGCTGCGCCCGCGCCACTTCTGGCAGACGAATACTGCCTCCGCTGTCCAACGTCGGCGCGACCTCATCATGACCGGACACGTCCTGCCCCAACGAGCCATCGCGCAGAGTCAGCACACGGTCAGCATGAGCGGCGATGCTCAAATCGTGCGTGACCATTAACACCGTCAGTTCGAAGCGCTGACGCAGATCGGCCAATAGGCTCATCACCTGTGCCGCGCTGTGACGATCCAGCGCGCCCGTTGGCTCGTCGGCTAAGAGGAGCGGCGGCTGATTAGCCAGCGCGACGGCCATGGCCACGCGCTGCTGCTGCCCACCGGACATCGACGATGGGCGCTTGTGCGATTGTTCGCCGATACCTACCGCGTCTAACAGTTCGTGAGCGCGTTTGCGCCGCGTCCACATGGGAACGCCGGCCAGCATCATCGGCAGCGTGACGTTGCCCAACGCCGAGCGATGACCGAGCAAATTACGCTCGACCTGCTGCCACACGAAACCCACTTTTCGCAGCCGATAATCGGCCAATGCGCGCCCTTTAAGATCGAGCAGATTGAGGCCGTCAACGGTTAGCTGTCCGGCAGTCGGCGTATCCAATCCGCCGAGCAGGTTCAGCAGCGAACTTTTACCCGCGCCGCTCGGGCCGATAATCGCGCACATCTCGCCCTTTTGCATTTCAAAATCGATTCCGCGTAACGCAACCATCTCATGTCCGCCGACGCGGTAGGCTCTAACAACCTGCTTGCAAACGATATAAGGCGGCATTTCTAGTCCACGCTGCTTTGTGCGGGCGACAAGCAAACGAAGTTTGCCTGCGTCGCCCCTACGAATATCTGGTGTAGGGGCAAGGCATGCCTTGCCCTTTGTATTGAAGCGTTTTCGATCATGGCGCGATCACCACATCGCCCGCGTTGACACCGCTGACGATCTCCACGCGGTCATCGGTTTGCAGTCCGATTTCGACATCTACGGCGCGCTCACCGTCTGCCGTTTGCAGTACAACGAACGTGCGATTCTGGAACGTGCGAACGGCAGCAGGCGGCAGCCACAACACGCTCTCGCGTACTTGCAGCGGCATATCGACCTCGATCAATTGACCCGATGGTTGACCTTCCAATGAGGCCGCGACACGGGTGGTTTGATCGGCATCCTGTGCGGTCAAGGGCAAGCGCCGCACCGCACACTGAACCGCCGTCGCGGGCTGGTTCGTCACTTGGCACACACCGATCATGCCCACGCTCAAACGATTGGCATCACCAATCGCCAGACTAGCGATAACCTCTTTCGGTTCGGAGCGGCCAATGGTGATGATCGTCACATAGGCTTGCGCCGCATCACCCGGCACGATGGTCACTTCGAGAATCTCGCCGTCGATAGGCGCATACAGCGACGAACGGGCGATTTCCGCCTCGATCTGCTCGACGTTCAACTGCGCCTGCCGGACGTTCTGCGCGCCGCTGGGGTCGCTGGCACCACTGCGGGCCTGATCAAGCGCGATCTCAGAAGCGATGACCGCGTTCTCGTTACGGGCGATGGTCGTCTGATGCGAGTTGAACGACTGCGCGCTGCTGTAGTAACTGGCTTGCGCGCTGGCCAGATTGTTGCGCGCACTGAGAAGCTGCTCATAGGCATTGTCTACCGTACTGGCGGGTTGTTCGGGGTGGCTGAGAGCATCATCGTAGGTACGCTGTGCGTTCTCGACGTTCTGCTGGGCGCTCTCGACTTGCAAATTCGCCTGCTCCAACTGCGGCCATGGGCTGCTGTTGCGCGAGTTTTCGAGTTCCAGCCGCGCATTGGCGAGGTTGATTTGGGCGTTGGTCACCGAATCGAGCGTACCCGTCTCACCTGCGTTCAAGTTCGCCAGCGCCGTTTCCAAGCTCAACTGAGCTGATGCTAGCTGTTCTTCGAGGCTGGTGATCTGCAAATCGGCCAGCAGTTCACCCGCCGTGACCGTGTCGCCGCGCTGGACGTTCACCTGCCGGATTGTCCCCGACACTTCAAACGAAAGCGGTAGTTGATCGCGGGGCTGCCAGCGTCCGGTGAACTCAAAAATCTCCTGCACATCGCCGCGCTGCACCAGATACGTCGGACGCGCCGCCGCCGGAGCAGTCGGTATTGGCGTCGATGTCGGTTCAGCTTGCGCGCCTTCAGGAGCGCCGCCCTGACACGACGCCAACAGCGCCATCACTAGCAATAAAATCAAACCCGTTACCCGATAATTCATACGTTCTCCGTTACATTGTCCCCTGTAGGGGCACACCTATGTGTCTGCCCTAAAACTGGGCGAACACGCAGGTTCGCCCCTACCAATTCATCCGCCTGTGTAGGGGCACGATATATCGTGCCCCTACTGCGAAACATGTTGTAACTTACACATCACCCAACTTCACCACTGTCGATAAGCGTTCACGTCCAAGCAGCAGCGTCGTGCCCGCCGCCGCCTTGCCGGCGAACTGCGGCCCGGCGATCGTATAGCGTCCGCCGCCACCCGTGCGCGTGCCGAGGATCGCGACATTGT
>JACMMD010000198.1 GCA_014379235.1 Anaerolineae bacterium | reverse complement strand
GGCTCCAGACCGGATGGAAGCGCTCGACAGCCTTCGCTGTCATCCACGAAGCGAAGCCTTCGTTCAGCCAATGGACGTCCCACCAATTCATGGTGACGAGATTGCCGAACCATTGGTGCGCAACCTCGTGCGCGACATTGCCAAAGATGTTCTGCCGTTCGGCCTCGGTGGAATCCTGATCCACCAGCAGGAATTGATCGAAATAGAGAATGGCGCCCCAATTCTCCATCGCCGCAAAACCACCGGCGCCGGGCACAGCGATCATGTCGAGCTTGGGCAGCGGATAGGGGATACCGAAATATTCGGTGTAATAGGTCAGCGATTGCTCACCGGCTTCGAGCGCCGCTTCAGCGCGGTGCGCTTCGCCGCGCCGCATAACGACGCCCAGCTCAACGCCGTTCACATTGCGCGTCACCCGCTCGAAATCGCCAACGGCCAGAAACAGCAAATAGCTCGGCATGGACGGCGTATCGGCAAAGCGCGTGCGCGTGCGATTGCCCGAGAGCTGCGTCGTCTGCGCCGCAGGCATATTGCCGACCACGAATTGATCGCTCGGCGCAGTGACCGTCAGCGAGAACACCGCGCGGCGGTTAGGCTGGTCCCACATCGGCGCAAACCGGCGCGCATCGCCCGGCTCGAATTGCGTCGCCATCGCGCGTTTCGTGACGCCATTGTCCTGGTACTCGACCCGGAACAGCCCATACGCATCATCGAAAATCTTGCCGGCATAAGTGATGCGGATGGTGTGGCGCCCCGGCGCCAAAGCGCGGCGCGGTGTCAGCGTCAAAGTCTGCGCTTCGTTGTCGACCACCGCCTGCGCTTGCGCGTTGTCGATGCTGGCGCGCTGCACAATGAGATCGAGCGCGTTCATCGTCACGCTGGTCAGGCGCTCTGTGGTTTGGATCGTAATCGTGGCGTCACCGGTGAACGTTGCGGCCTCAACATTCGGCGTCACGGATATTTGATAGCGCAGCGGCATCGTCCCATCGTCGAACCACTGACGTTGGGCCTCGCGCTGCGCTTGAGCAGCGGGAGCGGCGGCCAGCATGGCCAAAGCAAGCAACAACGAGCGCAGTTTCATAAGGCAATCCTTGGACTTACGCCCTTGAAGCGCGATGAGGCGCTGCTGCGCAACGTCTTTCCTACAAACCGGCGGCGCAGCAGGTCCGATGACATTCGTCCTAGCTCGGAAGTCGTAGGTCGTTGGGGCCTGTTAGGCCGAGCGGCCTAATAGCGGCTCTGCGATCGCTATCATTACGGGACTTACCTCGGCGTCGCCGAGGCAAGCTGGTTCAACCCGATCAGGATATTTATGGCCGTCCAGGTCACCTCCGGCGAGTTCGTTCGCGACGTCGGCTACTGGCCGAACGAAGCGCTGCTGCAGCCCGTCGAGATTACGCATCATGGCAAAGTCAAACTGAGGCTGTCGGCGCCTGGCGCCGAAGAAGGCTTGAGCGCAGAGCACCAGGATCGGCAAGAGAGCAGCTAAGGAGCGGCGCGTGGTTGCTAGCCCAAGCCATCAGCAAGGGGCGCCAGCGTCTCGTGCGGCGCACCGTCGTGATGGAATGTTTGATCGAGGTCTGTCGTGTCGAAGCGTTGACCGCAGACGTCACAAACTTTGAAGCGCCCAGCTGTGGGCTCAAGCGGTTCGGGTTGCGCAGAGAGCTTCAAATCAATCGACGAACGAACGGGGTGCAACATCGGATGCTCCGTTTGGTGAGAGTATT
>JACMMD010000197.1 GCA_014379235.1 Anaerolineae bacterium | reverse complement strand
TTCCGGCGGTTACTACATCAGCACTCCGGCGCGATGGATCGTGGCCCAACCGGGAACGATCACTGGTTCGATAGGTGTGCTGCGCTTCAAACCTGTGATTGGCGGCGTGTATGAGAAAGTGCGCGGTCACGTCGTGGAGTTCGGACGCGGCACGAACGCCAACATTTTCAGCGATGCCGCCCCCTTCACCGATGAACAGCGCGCATGGATTCGGCGCAGTGTCGAGCATATCTATAAGCAGTTCGTTGAGCATGTGGCGCGGGGTCGTAACCTGACACCGGAAGCGGTGGACGCGGTTGGTGGCGGACGAGTGTGGACGGGCAAGCAGGCTAAAGAATTCGGTCTGGTCGATGAGTTGGGCGATTTGCAGGCGGCGTTGAAGAAGGCGCGACAACTGGCGAACTTGCCTGCCGATGCTCCGGCGCATGTGGTCATCGGCAAGGGTAAGCCGCTGCCGCCGCAGTTGGCTGAGGCCGTGAATCCCGCCGCGTCGGTTCAGTACGCGCTGGAGAATGTGCGGGCGTTGTCAGGCATAACGCTGGCGCTGATGGAAGTACAAAGTGCTGAGTTCTAGTTCCGGGTACCCAAGGTCGAGGAACAAGGCTCAATGTTCGAGTAGCGCGTTCAACGTGTAAAGTTGAAAATACAAAGGCTAGTGACTAGGGACTAGCAGCTAGAAGCTAAGGAGAAATTGATGGCCGATTTGAGAAAACTCACGACATTATTCGTTCTGGTTATGGCGCTGACTGCGGTTGTTCCAGTGTTGGCGCAAGATGCGGCCCTAACGCCTGCCCTGCTAGAGGGTAACTGGCTAACCGGCTGTGCATCGCGGCCAGAAGCGGACGGCACGCTGACCTATTACACTCAGGACTGGCTGTTTTTGGGCGATACATGGTCGCTGTTCTATACGACCTACGCCGACGAAGCCTGCACAACGCCGCTCATGGACATCACTTTTGACGGGCCGTATACAATCGGCGCTTTGTCAGCCGCAGCGGGGGCGACAGATGCCGACTTTACGTTAGCGCGGCGCACCTTGGTCGCCTATGATGCCGCGCTGCTGCCAGCACTCGATGCCAATGGCTGTGGACTACCGCCTTGGGAAGCGTCCATCCCGCAAGATATTTCGATCACAGGCTGCGCGCCGCTCGGACTGCTGCGTGCCGATCAATGCCCGGTTGAATACGACATCATCGGTGTCGAAGCGGGCGGTATTTTACGGCTTGGAGAACGCGGTGCAGGTTTGTGCATGGCGGGAACACGTCCGGCGGCGTTGAGGGCGCAGTTCGCGGTTCGCAACATCACAACCCTTGAAGGGCGCTGGGCCAGCGCCTGTGAGCCTGTGCAGACGGGTGATGGTGGTACGCTGTTTTGGCTGCGCGATTTTAGATTCGTGGGCGGCTATTGGTTTCTGACGCTGGTTGGCTATGCTGATGTGGCTTGCAGCGCGCCGCTCTATTTGCTGAGTATCGACGGGACGTTTGTACTCGGTCTGCCAAACGAGGCTGTCCCGGGTTCAACCAATTCCGACTTCGGCATTAGCGGCACGTACTTGACGGTCTTCGCGCCAGAGTTCGTCCCTGAGCTGGATGCTGCGGGCTGCGGCGTCCAGGCATGGGAAGTCGAAGTGACGCAAAACGTGAGCGCAGGCTGTGAGGCGATGGGTGTTCCGGGCGTTTTTGATTGTCCGGTGGAATACGACGTAGTGGCGTTGGAAGGCGAAACGCTGCGATTCGGTGATCGCACGGGCAACCTGTGTGTTCCAGACACACGTCCGACGGCTCTATCCGCACCGTTGACAAGGGTACAGTAAGGTTCGAGGAAAAGCAGTACAAGGTTATGCTTCACCATCGCCTGTAAGGGCAGGTCTCAGACCTGCCCCTACGAATAGAGAGGCTAATTGATGATCGCACTCGTGACGGGCGGAACGGGATTTGTGGGGTCGCATATCGTTCGCGCTTTGAATGAAGCCGGCCACAGCGCCCGCGTGCTGCATCGCACAACATCCAAATTGGATGCGCTCGAAGGGCTGGCTTACGAGTCAGCCCTCGGTGATATTCTTGATGCGGAGTCACTTCGGTCCGCCTGTGCGGGCTGCGATTGGGTGTTTCATGTGGCCGCCGTCGCGGATTATTGGCGCGCAGATCATTCGCGCATGATGGAAGCCAACGTCGAAGGCACACGCCACGTCCTCGCAGCGGCGCGAGAAGCGGGCGTCAAACGGCTGGTGTTCACCAGCAGCGGCGCGGCAGTCGGGCATCGTGACGACGATCAGCCCGCCGATGAGAACGTGCCCTTCAACCTGCCGCCGGAACAGTTCCCGTATGGTTACAGCAAGTGGCTGGCGGAAGAAGTCTGTCATGAGGCCGTGCGGATGGGGCAAGATGTGGTGATCGTCAATCCGGCGGTGATCTTGGGCCCCGGCGACCTCAACTTGATCTCTGGCAGTATCGTCCTCGAGATTCGCCGCCGCCAGTGGACGACACCGATTACGTCGGGCGGCGTGACGGTCATCGACGTGCGCGATGTAGCAAAGGCGCATCTTGCCGCCGCCGAACGTGGTCGCGCTGGCGAACGTTATCTGCTCGGCAACGAGAATGTTTCGCACCGTGAACTGATGACCACCACTGCCGATGTGGTCGGTGTGCCGCGTCCGTTTTTCGTTGTCCCCAATTGGCTTGTGCCCATCGTGGCGACACTGGTGAGCATCGCTCGAAAGCTGCACATCCCCACGCCGATTGACAGCAATCAAGTTCGGCTCGGCGCGCAGAATATTTTCTTCGACTGTCACAAGGCGTGGGACGAACTCGGCCAGCCGCAAATCCCACTGCGTCAGAGTTTGCAGGATACCTACGAGTGGTACAAGGCGAATGGGTATCTTTGATGAAACCACCCATTTTTATTTATGAGCCGGGAACTTTAATGGTCTTTGCATCGCTGGATGATGCTCTAAGCTACATTGAGCCTGTCGATGTTTACGAAAATCTCTATGTAGCATACGACAGTGAGGGTAGGTTGCTGCATTTGTCTGCGCGTGACAAGACATTCAGATACCCGATCACCGTCACGCCCGAAGATGTTCCAACCCATCAAGATGATCTGCGAAATCTGCTTGTGCCGTTTCTTGCTCGGTT
>JACMMD010000196.1 GCA_014379235.1 Anaerolineae bacterium | reverse complement strand
TCGACGCTGATCTCAATGTCCATACGACGATTGTGGCCGGACGGGTAGTTTATCGGCGGGATTAAACCTTACCCCTCACTCTAAATCCCTCGCCCCCGTACAAACGGAGTTTGTCTGGGAGAGGGACTTGGAAGAAGGGCGCAATGCATTGCGCCCCTACTGTCGTAATATGCTAGGCGGTTTCTTCGAGCAGCCACATGGTCAAGTCGGCGGCGTTGAGATAGACGATGCGGCGACCATCGGGCGAGACTGACCAATCACCGTTAGCAATCGTCAACGGGAAGTTGGCTGGATCGGTCAGGCGGCGGTCTTCACCTGTGGCGAAGTTGTAATAGGCCAGTGTTTGCACGTTGGTGGTGGCATCGAGCGGCAGGTAATACACGCTGTCGGCATCGCGCCAGCGCCAACCGCCGAACCAAGGCAGTTTTTGCGGCTGCGCTTCGGCTTGCGTATCGAGCGTATAGATACCATCCAGCGCGGGGTCGTCGTTGAAGGTGCGGTAGAACAACAGACGCCCGCCGCCGGGGGCGATACTGAGGCCGCGTAGACCTTGCCACGTTCCGAGCAGCGTTTGCGAGTCGTCGCGGGTATCGACAATCGAAAGCGTGGTTGCGCGCTCGGCGGTGACAGGCGTGGTTACGAGGACTCGCGCTTCATCAAGCCATGTCGCGCCACCGCCCGGCTGCGAGACGATGAAGCGTCCGTTTGTGCCGTCGATGTCGCTGACCCATATCGTAACTGGCGGCGGGGGCTGGCCGGGCACGGATTCGCCGCTGCGGGTTATCCATAACAGGCGGCTGTTATCGGTGCTGATGGCGGGCCATACGCCGCTTGTCGGTACATCCCACGCGACGTTATCGGAAAGGCGGGTAATCGTCGTAACCGCTCCGGTGACGTTGACTTGATGCGACCCATCGGGCGAGAGATACGGCGGCGGTGCTTGGCCAACGACGTTGACGGGGCCGCTGCTGGCGATTGACCACTCGATAACGGCGGCGCGCTGTCCCGGCGAACCGTCGATGACGTAGAGCGTGTCGGAGTTGGTCGGATGCCACCAAGGATTGACACAGCAGCCTTCATAGGAAATCGTGCGCGCTGTCCATGTTGAGTTTTCCAGTAGGGGAGTAGTCTCAACGGCAACAGGTGGGTTGTCGGGCGGCTGCTGACCGTTTTCCGGCGGCCACGCGGCGATGTAGGCGTTGAGCCGTCGTCCACCGAAAACCACATCCGGCTGATCGTCCAAGCGCATCCACTGGCGCGGGTTGTCGAGGTCTTGCTCGAAGCTGGCCGAGCTAAACGAGCCGATAGTGGCCAGCGAGTTCCAAGGGGCTTCGATGTAGGCGATAGGGTTGTAAGTCGTGTTGTAGTTCAGCGAACGGATTTCGAGGTGCAGATGTGGGCGCGAGACGCACGTACTGTCAGGGTCGCCGGATTGGGCGACTTCTTGGCCGCGTGTCACCAATTGACCGGGATTGAGCGCGGGTCGTTGCAACAGATGACCGTAGAGCGCGATCAAGCCGGAGTCGTTGTGGCGAATCAGTAGATTATGGGGGCCTGAGCCGAAGCTGAGGTTATCCACGAACATGACTTCGCCATCGGCCATGGCCACGAGCGGCGTTCCACAGGGCATCGAAATGTCGATACCGAAGTGCAGCCCTTGTCCGGCGCTGTACCACTCGTCACCGAAGTTGTACGCGCCGGTGGTGTTGCCATAAGGCTGGCCGACCAGCCATGTCGAGGGGCCGGGGGGCAGGGCGATGGGCAACCCTAGTGGTTTGGGCGTCTGTGCGCTGGCGGGCATACTCATCAACAACAGCCAACTGAAAAATAATACAGTAAGAATTCTTCGCTGTGGGTTCACTCGGCTTTCCTGTTTCCACTCAATTTCGGTTCAGTCATTAACTTATTAGGGCGAGGCACGCCTCGCCCCTACATGGCTATTTTCAAACAGTGCGCTACAAATCTCAAACGATTCTGGGGAAATACTCATCCTTGCGTGAGGGCGTTATAGTAAAATAAATTATCAGTGAATATCTATTAGCGTTTAGCCATTAGCTTTTAGCAAAAACTAAGACGGGCGACACATGTGTCGCCCCTACAAAAGCGTCCTTGCGACAAAGCAGAGATTAGCTTTTGTAAAAGACTAATACGGGAGTTCAATTTAACGCCGCTACGAGATTGGTAGGGAGTGAATGATGCAATTAAGTGGACGTGTGGCGCTGGTAACAGGCGCGGGCTCGGGATTGGGCAAGGCAGCGGCGCTGCTGTTGGCCAAAGAAGGCGCGTCGGTGGCGGCGTTGGGGCGTACTGAGGGCGAGCTTAAAGAGATCGTCAAGACAATCAAAGACGCGGATGGTGAAGCGCTCGTAGTGGTGGCCGATATTTCCAAGCCCGACGAGATGGAAAAGGGCATTGCCAAGATCATCCGCAAGTACGGGCGGTTGGACATCGTGTTCGCTAACGCGGGCATCAACGGCGTGTGGGCCCCGCTCGAAGATTTGACCGTAGAAGAATGGCAAGAGACGGTCAATATCAACCTGAACGGCACCTTCTACACGGTCAAGTATGCTGTGCCGCATCTCAAGAAGCAGGGCGGCTCGATCATCGTCACCGCTTCGGTCAATGGGACACGCATATTCAGCAACACGGGCGCGACAGCTTACTCGTCCACGAAGGCGGCGCAGGTGGCCTTCACCAAGATGATTGCGCTGGAACTGGCCAAGAGCAAAGTTCGAGCGAACGTCATTTGCCCCGGCTGGATTGAGTCGGACATCGACGAAAACACCGAGAAGCGCAACCTCGACAGCGTTAAAATCCCGATGGAGTTTCCTGAAGGTACAGTGCCGCTGACCAACGGCGAACCGGGAACGGCGGAACAGGTGGCGCAGTTGGTATTGTTCCTCGCGTCGGATGCGTCGAGCCATATCAGCGGTACGGAAATATGGATTGATGGCGCTCAATCGCTGCTGCAAGGGTAGAATAGGCGCTTTATGAGACCTGTTTATCCCTGAAGGACGACATGAGCGATTCCCCATTGGTATCGACTGCGTGGCTGCGCGAACATTTGAACGATGCGAACTTACGGATTGTGGACATTCGCGGGCACGTTCGCCCCGCCAACGAACCGACTCCGCATTACTTCAACCATCGCGCCGACTACGACCAGAGCCATATCCCCGGCGCGGTGTTCGTGGATTGGGTCGATGAAATCACCGACCCTGACGACCCGCGCCACGCACAAATCGCCAAGCCGGAGCGCTACACCAGTGTGATGCGGCGTAGCGGCGTGGGCCCAGAGACATTCGTGGTGGCTTATGACGATGCTCAGGGGATGTTCGCGGCGCGGCTGTGGTGGTCGTTGAACTATTACGGTCATACGCGAGTGGCCGTATTGGATGGCGGCTGGCAAAAGTGGCTGGCCGAAGGCGGCCTGACATCTACCGATGTGCCTCAAATCACACCCTCGAATTTCGAGGCACGTCCGAACGCGGCTTTGCGTCGGACGGGCGACGAGGTTCTGGCGAAAATGAACAGCGCGACGCTGGTCGATGTTCGCACACTGGAAGAGTTCGAGGGCAAGGCATCACGGGCGGCGCGCAAGGGGCATATCCCCGGCGCGGTCAATTTGCCGCGAACGTCACTGGTCACTGTTGATGGAACGATGCTGCCGAAAGAGGCGTTACTCCAGCGATTTGCTGAGGCTGGCGTGGACGACTCGACACCGGAAGTCATCACGTATTGCAATGGGGGAGTGTCCGCGAGTTATGGGCTGCTGGCGCTGCGAGTGGCCGGACTCGAAGCCAGTATCTATGACGGCTCGTGGAAAGATTGGGGCAACGATGAGGGGAAGCCAGTGGAGTAAAAGCGGTTTCGAGTCGGGGCGTTCAATTTGAACGCCCCGTTTTGATTCAAATTACTGTGCGCCGCTGAACACGAAGTCGTTAGCGCCTTGCGTAGCGTGGCAACTGATACACGCCGGACGTAGATCGCTTAACGGTGTGCCATCCGGCCCGAACGCCTCGAAGCGCCAGTCACCTGTGGACGGGTCATCGCCGGGAACGGCTTTGAGCATCACCGCCGTGAACGCAAGATCACCCTGCGCTG
>JACMMD010000195.1 GCA_014379235.1 Anaerolineae bacterium | reverse complement strand
TCGTCGGTACACAGACCGCTGCCTGTTGTGGTGTCGATCACGGCCAACACGGGGTCGAAGCCGTTGATGCCAATTGCGGTGGCGGTGTACGTGAAGCCGGAGCGCATCTGGATGACGGTAACTTCCATACCGTTGTTGATCGTTTGGCCGTTGTCGCATGTCACCGTGATGCCCGCAGATTGAGCGTTCACCGGCCCTGCGAGTACACCAAGACTCAACAATCCGAGCAGAAGAAATACAAAAATGCGACGCATTTTTTAGCTCCTCAATTGGAAACGACTAGTAAAGAGTTGGTAGTTTAACTGTAACGTCATAGACGTAATCTTGCTACTTAAGGTTCCGCTTAGTGACGTAATGTCATCTATTCCCACGCGATCTTTTCGACCTCGCTTTGTAAATCGCGCTGCGTGGCGCGCACGTAAGTCATGGTCGTATCGAGCGAGTCGTGGCCCATGATGTGTGCGAGGCGATGCAGGGGGGTGCTTTCCGCCATGCGATAGCCGAAACGGTGGCGTAAATCGTGCGGGCTGATGTCCTCGATACGGGCGAAGTGGGCATATTTAGCGACGATGTAGCGCAGCGCCCGTTCCGAAAGCCGCCCGTGAGTCTTCTTGCTTGGGAACAGGTATTCGGTTTCGGCTTCAAGCGCGGGCAGATAGGTATCGAGCGCGGCGCGGGCGGTGGCGTTGAGCGGCACTTCACGATGTTTGTTGCGCTTGCCGGAGATCACACGCAGGATACCGCTGCGTTTGCTGATCTTAATGTCGTCCGGCTTGAGATTGCACAGTTCCATCGCCCGCAAGCCGGTGTGCAGCAGCAGAATGATGATCGTTTGGTCGCGTACCGTGCCGAAGTTTTCGACGGCGGCCACCAGCGCGGCTTCTTCCTTGTCGGATAAATGGCGCGGCGGCTGTTCGACTTCGGGCACGAGCTTGACCACACGCGACGGGTCGCGTTCGATCAAGGACTGGTCGAGCGCCCACTCGAAAAAGCGCTTGATGCTGACGAGGTGACGGTTGATCGAGGCCGGTTTCAGCTTGATTTCGATTTGCACGAAAGCGCGGTAGCGGGTGATCGTCGGTGTGGCGATCTGCGACGGCGCGAAGCCCTCTGTGGTTTCATCGTTCCACACGGTTTCGTACCACGCACAGAACTGGCGCAGATCACTAAGATAACTACGGATCGTTTTGATATTAAGGTCTTGTTCCTCGGCAAGGTATTGGCCGAAGCGGGCCATAATGCCTTCAGCCTGAGGGGAAAGCGCAGGCATTTTTGCTCTGGGCATGGCTGCAAAAACTTTCTGACTGAACAAATATTCGACACTTGTAGTTTTACACACAGGCGCATCTGGCGCAACTCTCATCACTGGCTCAATTAGATCAGCTTGTGACTTGACGCTCCTTCGATTTATCATTAGTGTGCTATCCGGCTTAGACTGCAACGCCTCAGTTTGTACCATATGATCGGTCTAAGCCTCATTGAGTACAGAGGAATTTTCGATGCATATAAAAGGGCAATTCGGACGCTGGCGGCATGTGGCGCTGGCGAGTCTGCTCGTGATGGTTGTGCTATCAGGGACAGCGCTGGCGCAGCAGAGTACACCGCAGGAGACTACTCCTGTTGGCGCATTGGCTGGCGCGCCCGCTGATGGCGGATTATTCGGCGCTGCTAATGACAATGCGACGACGACGGATGACGGTTTGTTCGGCGCGATTGATGAGGATGCGCTTGAGGCGGCAGAAATGACAGCAACCGTTGTTCCAGTCGAAAGCGAACCGATTTTCAGCGGAACGCCGCTTGTGCCGATTAATACGCCTGTGCCTAACCAGCGGATGACTCCGCTGCCGTTAAGCCTCGATACTTCAAGCGCCGCGTTTCCGCCTGTTTTGCCAGTCGAAATCGCGGTTGGCGACGTGGTGACGGGTTCTGTCGTGGAAAGCCAGCGCGCTCGCAGCTATTCATTCGTCGCGCCCTCGAACGGCTTGCTGGTCATTCAGCTTGATACAGACTTTCTGATGCAGACGACTTTTACGTCGGCATTTAACGAACCCGATGGAAGCGGCGGTGGCGGAATGCCCATCGAGGATGATCTGCGTATTTTGCCAGCCCGTGCTGGCGAGGAATTTCAGTTTATGTTCGTCGCTCCCACAGGCGAAGCGGGCGCATATTCGTTGAGCGTCACTATGTTGAACGCCGCCGATATGCTGCCATTGACTTATGGCGAAACGGTCACAGGTTCGTTGAACGCGGCGCAGCCGTTCGCGGTGTATATGGTCAACGGTGCGGCGGGTGATACGATTGCTGTCAGCGCGTCCACTCTCAGCGACACGGTGCTGTCGCTTCAAACGCTGCCTGTAAGCGGTGACGGCGATGCTCCGCCGCAGTTTCCGGTGCTGCTGCCCGTACCGCCGGATGAAGTCAT
>JACMMD010000194.1 GCA_014379235.1 Anaerolineae bacterium | reverse complement strand
TGGTTGGTACACGCACCAACGTCACCGCGCCCTCCTGTCCTAAGGCCATCTCTTTGATAAACTTGCTGACACTGTTCACTATGAAGTCTCCTCTAAAACGCTCGGAGCGCCAGAAGCACAATGTCGGCTGTATTGCTGACGCGCTCTTTCATAGACGCCGCTGCTTTCTCATTTGTTCCACACAAACCCAAAGTGCGTCATCTTTCGTTTTATGAATAGGTTTTGCAAGTACACTTCTGTATGTTGGTTTTACCTTGCCTCATGATTATTTTCGCAACAGCAAAGGACAGGGAGAATGAAACTGTTGTCTGTAAAGCGGCTTTTGGCTGTTTTTGGTTTGCTGCTGGTGCTGGCCGGTGTCAGCGCAGTGAGCGCTCAAGAGGGCACGACCTACACCGTACTCGCGGGCGGCTTCGGGCCAGCCAATATCGAAGCACTGGCGTTCTCACCGAACACGCTGCAAGTCCATCGCGGTGATACCGTCGTGTGGCAAATCGGCGGTTTCCATAACGTGCGTTTAGGCGAAGCTCCGCTAGAATTCATCATTGCGCCAACTGTCGATGGCCAGCCGCTGCCGCAGTTTAATCAAGAGGTCGTCCTACCGAGCGTCGAAAATGGCGGCTCATATACAGGTGGCGAAGCGGGCAGCGGGCTGTTTCTCGACCCATCCATGCCGCCTGTATTTGCGCTGATTATCGACGCCGAACCGGGCACGTATGTCTATTATTGCGACATTCACCCCGGCATGGTGGGCATCATCGAAGTGGTGCCGGACGATGTAGAAATCCCGACTCCGCAAGAAGTCGCCACCGCGCAGGCTGTCGAACTCAGCCGCCAGATCAACGCGGGCGCGGGCGCGATGCAGGAGACCATGGCCGATCATATGGGCATGGATATGGGCAGCAGTGATGAGCCTGTAGAAGTGCAAGCTGGCGCAAGCGCTGAACGTGCCGCCGTGCAAGCCTTCTTTCCCGGCGTGGTGGTTATTGAAGCCGGACAAAGTGTGACGTGGAATGTTCCGCCGGACAGCATCGAAGTGCATACGGTAACATGGCCGAACTACACCCCCGCTGACGTGTTCGATGTGCAGGAACAAGAAGCTGGCCCGCCTATTTTCGCGTTTGGCCCCGCCGTCTTGCCCACCGATAATACCGAAATCGCAGAAGGTGACAGCTTCAATTCTTCGTTCATCGCGCCGGGGCAATCGTATACGCTGACGTTCACCGAACCGGGCATGTATGTATACGTTTGTACGCTGCATCCCGGCATGATGGGGACAGTCGTCGTCATGGCTGAGATGTAGGAATCAATAGGGGCGCAGCACGCTGCGCCCCTACGACAATCATCAAAACCTGATGTTTTACAGCAGCAGCCGCATCGGGTCTTCGATCAACTGCTTGAACGCCTGCATAAAGGCCGCGCCTTCCGCGCCATCGCTGACACGGTGATCGACACTGATGGTCACTTTCATGCGGTTGCCCACGCCGAGCGTCCCATCGTCTTTGACAACTGGCACTTTCTTAGCCGAGCCAATCGCCAGAATACCCGCTTCGGGCGGGTTGACGATGGCGATGAAGTGGTCAACGTCAAACGTGCCGAGATTGCTCACCGTGAAGGTGCTGCCCTGAATATCGTCGGGCTTGACCTTGCCTTCACGGGCGCGGGCGATCTTGGCTTTGTTGGTGGCCGCCAGCGTACCGAGCGCGGTTTTGTCCGCGTCGTGAGCCACGACGTTCATCAGTCCGCCGTTGGGCAGCGAAACCGCGATGCCGATGTTGATGCGTTTGTGATGAGCGATCTTGTCGCCGTAGAAATGTGAGTTCAGGTTCGGGAACTGGCGCAGAGTCAACGCGGCGGCCTTCACCACTAAGTCATTGATAGTGACTTTCACGCCGTCCTCGCCAACGGTGGCGTTTAACTGTTGGCGCAGGGCCAGCAGCTTTTCAACGTCGATTTCGGTTGTCACATAGAAGTGCGGAATCTGCTGCTTGCTCTCGGTCATGCGGGTGGCGATGCGCGCCCGCAGCTTGGTGAGTTCGACAGCCTCGACATCCGGCCCTTCGGGGAACGCTCCGAAGGTTGCGACAGGAATACCGCCCCCAGCAGATGCGGCTTTGATCGGCGCGGCGGGCATATCTTCCGGCTTGAAGTTCTCGACATCGGATTTGACGATGCGGCCACCGGGGCCTGTTCCCTTCACGCGGGACAGATCGACGCCTTTTTCTTCCGCCAGATTGCGCGCAACAGGGGTTGCTTTTACGCCGTTGGGCAGACTGCCGTCTTCGTCGGCTTCTTGCGCTGACGATTCAGCTTGAGCGGCGGGCGCTGCGGCCTCTGCTTGGGGCACATCAGCTTTCTTAGCCGCGCCGTTGGATGTAGGGGCAGGAGCGGCAGGTGCAGCAGCGCTTTCGCCCTGAGCGCCTATCGAGCCGATGACCGCGCCCTCTTTGAGTTCGTCGCCGGGTTTGGCCGACTGCTCGACAATCACGCCATCCGACGACGCTTCAATCTCGACGGTGGCCTTATCCGCCTCGACTTCGGCAATCACATCGCCGCTTTTGACCGCTTCACCGACGTTTTTCAGCCAGTTCAACAGCGTACCTTCCATCGAAACCGTTATCGGTTGGGCCATGTTATAAGACCTCCCTCACCGCTTGCATAACCTTCTTTGCATCCGGCAGCGCCATCAATTCGATGTCATGCGCGTAAGGCAGCGGCACATCCATCGCACTCACACGTTTGATCGGCGCATCCATATAATCGAAGCACTTCTCTTGAATCTGCGCCGCAATTTCGCTGCCGAAACTGTACATGGGCAGCGATTCTTCGACGATGACAGCGCGATTGGTCTTTCTAAAGCTCTCAAACACTGGCTCCATATCCAACGGACGCAGCCAGCGCAGGTCGATCACTTCGCACTCAATACCCTCTTTGGACAGTTCGTCCGCCGCTCTCAGCGACCACTCGACGCCCCGTGCATAGGTCACGATGGTGACGTGACGGCCCTCGCGCTTGATGTCCGCCTTGCCGATGGGGATGATGAAATCCTCGTCATCAGGGACGGGGCCGGGCTTGGAGTACAGCGCGATACTTTCGGTGAACAGCACCGGATTTTCGTCACGGATGGCGGCCTTCAACATACCCTTGGCATCTCGCGGTGTTGACGGGGTTCCTACATATAAGCCCGGAAAATGCGCGAAGATCGGCTCCGGTGTATGCGAGTGTGTGGCCGTCGCCTGATTGCCCCAACCGGACGCGGCGCGAATGACCAGCGGCACTTTGAACTGTCCGTTGAACATGTAGTGAATCTTGGCCGCGTGGTTGACAATCGCATCCAGCGACAAGAAGGCGAAGTTGATCGTCATAATCTCCGCGACGGGCCGCAGGCCGGCCATAGCCGCACCAACCGCCGCGCCCGCGATAGCCATTTCGCTGATCGGGGTATCGCGTACACGTTTCGGGCCGAACTCCTCTAAAAAGCCGTTGGTGACACGATGCGTCCCCTGCCACGCGCCGACTTCTTCGCCCATGACGAAGACCCGTTCATCGCGCAGCATCTCCTCGCGCAGAGCGCTTCGCAGCGCCTCGCGCATGGGTAGATTTTTTTCAGCCATATTACTGCGCCTCCACGTATATGTTGCTGATGAGGTCTTCGTAACCCGGCGCAGGGCTTTCTTCCGCGAACTTGACGGCCTCAGCGACAGCCTCATCCGCTTCCTGTTCGATCTTGGTCAACTGCGGCTCGATGTTCTTAAACTGCTCGGTCAGGCGGTTGTGAAGAACGGTGATCGGGTCGCGGTTCTGCCACTGTTGCAGTTCTTCCTTACGCTCGGCATAGGCTTTGTCCGAAACGCCGTGCCCCAGATAGCGGAAGGTCATCACTTCCAACAGTACAGGGCCGCTCTTGCGCGCATATTCAACAGCGTCACACACCGCGTCGTATACAGCCACGACATCCTGACCATCGACACGCGGGCGTTCTTGCATGCCGTAAGCAATCGCACGTTTACTCATTTCCGGCTGGCCGCTGGCCGCCTCGACAGGTGTACCCATGCCATACAGGTTGTTCTCGACCAGCCATACAACGGGCAAATCCCAAACGGCGCTGAGATTCAGCGACTCATGGAAATAGCCGTTGTTGGATGCGCCATCGCCCAAGAAGCACAGCACCACCGCGTCTTTGTCGTTATAGCGAGACTCCAGCGCGATGCCCGCCGCCAGCGGCAGATGCCCCGCGACAATCGCATAGCCGCCCCAGAAGTTATGTTCGCGTGAGGCAAGGTGCATCGAGCCGCCTTTGCCGCCGCTCACGCCCGTTTTCTTACCCATCATTTCCGCCATGAGCGGCTTGGGGTCAACGCCACGCGCCAGCGCGATACCATGATCGCGGTAAGCGGTAATCACATGATCTTGCTTGCCGAGCGATGCCACCGCGCCCACGCCCGTCGCTTCATGACCACTGTAGAGATGCAGATACACGCCTGTGATCTTTTTCTCTTTATAAAGTTCGTCGCATTTTTCTTCAAAGCGACGGATTAACACCATCTGCCGATACCATTCCAGCAGCGTGTCTTTCGTCAATTTGGCCACATCTTACTCCTCAAGAAACCCCAACGGACAAATTGCTGATAGATGATTCAGCCCGATATTTGCCGCAAGGAATATAGGGTTTTCGACAATGCGCCTAAGTGTACCAAAAAGGGGAGCAATAACAAACGTGGTTAGCTAACTTCAGGCGGCTCTTCCAATACTTGCAGAAAATCTGATACGTTCACAATGTGAATATCTTTATAGGGGTTAAGGACTAGCAAATCCTGATCTTCCGACACAATATATTGTGCCTTGCCAACCACAGCGCAAGCGAGGAAAATATCATCCTTTGGGTCGCGGGCGACGGCAGGTACTTCTTCCACGACAATTCGTTCACCTCGTTCTAAGCGGTGAACTAATTGCTGAATGGCCTCATCCGTCAGTTGAAATTTGTTACGAACTTTGGGACGAGTAATCACATCTTCAATTTCTGCTAGCGTTCCCTCAGACACCAGCAGTGTATACCCACTCTCCATATCATAGAGAATTCGCGCAGGTAGCGAATGCCTGTTGATAAGCGCCCTTAGTAAAACTTGAGTATCAATTACGACTCTGAGTTTTACGCTCACGTCGTACCTCAGCTAAGGCTTCATCAAGAACTTCATTGATCTC